>DASRJF010000284.1:0-2985 GCA_035649615.1 Planctomycetota bacterium
CATCGAGGCGGTTCCGCCGGACCGGGAAATCCTCTTCTGCCCGGACCAGTTCCTGGGAACGTTCCTGCAGAAGAAGACCGGGCGGACGATGCACATCTGGCCCGGCTACTGCCACGCGCATAACAAGATCAAGACCGAGCGGATCGTCGGGCTGAAGCGCGACCACCCGGGGGCCCAGTTCCTGATGCACCCCGAGTGCGGGTGCCTGACGAGCTGCATGCCGCTCGCGGACAAGGTCGTCTCGACCGAGGGGATCGTGAAGGCGGCGCGCGAGTCGTCCGCGAAGGACATCATCGTCGGCACCGAGGTCGGCATCCTCCACCGCCTGCGCCGCGAGAATCCGGAGAAGACGTTCTATCCGGCCGCGGAGGAGGCGTTCTGCGAGTTCATGAAGCTGAACGACCTCGAGAAGGTGCTCGCGTCGCTCGAGGATCTCGAATTCAAAGTCATCGTCCCCGAGGAGACCGCCCGCCGCGCCCGCGGCGCCATCGAGCGCATGCTCGAGATCAGCGACCCCGGCGCCTACGTCCAGAAGGCCGGAGCCCACGCCCCCGTCGATTGATCCCCCTTGCCCGGACGTGCCGACGGCTATAATCAAGCAACCCATGCTTGGAAAGGTCTTCGGCGGGCTCGAGGAGTACGCGCCGCTCCTGGTCCGGCTGGGGCTCGCCACCATCTTCATCTACAAGGGTGTCCAGACCATCTTCGGCACGTTCGGCGGCCCCGGGCTCGACAAGACGGCCGAGTTGTTTGGCGAGAAGGGGTACGACCTTCCGCTGCCCATCCTCCTGGCCTCCCTCGCGGGCATCGCCGCGCTGGGCGGGGGATTCCTCCTCGCAGTCGGCCTCATTACGCGCTACGCGGCGGCCACCCTCTTCGTGCTCGTGATCATCACCCTGTTCGTCGCGTACGGCGGCCGCGTCTTCTCGGACGGGCTCGGCGCCTTCGCGTGCCTCATCATGGCGTTCACCCTGCTCCTCACCGGAGGGGGGAAGGGGAGCCTCGACCGGATCCTCAAGATCGACGAGCGGGTCTAGGCGGCCCGACATGAAATCCAAGCCGCCTACCCTGAGCGGAGTCGAAGGGTAGCCCCGTGGCGATCGTCGCGATCGTGCTGGCCGCCGGCGAATCGAGCCGGATGGGCCGGCCGAAACCGCTCTGCCCCTTCGGCCCGCGCCCCGCGCTCGAGCTGGTGCTCGACGCCTGCGGCCGCGCGGGCGTCCCCCGCATCGTCGTCCTCGGCCACGCGGCCGCCGAGGTCAGGGCCGGCGTGAAGTTCGGCGGCGCCCAGGTCGTCGTCAACCCTGACTACGCCCGAGGGCAGACCTCCTCCCTCCAGGCCGGGCTGCGCGCGCTCCCCGCCGGGTCCGAGGCCTTCCTCCTGTTCCCCGCGGACCATCCGCTCATCACCGAGCACGAGATCAAGCCCCTCGTCGACGAGTACGGGCGGCGGCGCGCCGAGCGCCAGATCTTCATCCCGTCGTATAACCTGAAACGGGGACACCCGGTCCTGTTCGACGCCTCGATGAAGGAGGAACTGTTGAAGCTCCCGCCCGACACGCCGGCGAGAACGGTGGTCGACCTCCACCCGGGCCGGATCGCGTACGTCGAAATTGCCACGGCCGCGATCCTGATGGACATGGACACGCCCGAAGACTACGCTCGCTGCCTGGAGGAGTGGGGGAAGCGCGAGACGACGCGGCGGCGCGCCGCGGAAGGACACGCATGAGCCGGACCGTCCTCGAGGAAGCCCTCCGCCTCATGGACGCGGGGATCGAGTTCGCGATCGCCACGGTCGCGACGGCCCGGGGCAGCGTCCCCGGCAAGGAAGGCGCCAAGATGATCGTGCTCCCCGACGGGCGCCAGTTCGGGACCGTGGGCGGCGCCGGGCTCGAGGAAAAGACGAAAGCCCTCGCGAGGAAATGCCTCGCCGACAGAAAAGGCGGGATTTTCCCGTTCGATCTGATGTACTACAAGGACGGGGGCCTCGACAGCCTCTGCGGAGGGACCGTCCAGATCGTGGTCGAAATCGTTCCCCAGCAACCGCACGTGCTCATCTGCGGGGGAGGCCACGTGGGCCTCGCCGTGGCGAAGGCGCTCGTCCCCCTCGAGTACGCGTATTCCGTCCTCGACGACCGCGCCGAGTTTGCTTCCCGCGACCGCTTTCCCGACGCGCGCGGCCTCTTCGTCGCCCAGCCCGGGGATTTCTTCGGCCGCGAGGACCTCGGGCGGTTCACGCACCTCCTGATCCTCGGGTATTCGCATCACATCGACACCGCGATCCTCCACGAGGCGGTGACGCGCTTCCCCGGCTACATCGGCCTGATCTGCAGCGCGACGAAGAAGCGCGAGATGTTCCACCGTCTCAAGGCGCGCGGCGTCGCGGACTCCGACCTGGCCCGGGTCGACGCCCCTTTGGGGGTTTCCATCGGCGCGCAGACGCCGGCGGAAATAGCGGTCTCGATCGCGGCGTCCGTCATCCGTCATCGCCGGAAGGGAACCTCGAGCGAGGAAGAGCATGCCGAAGCCGCCGAACAGGCCGAACAGCCGTAGGGCCGGACCGGAAGTCTCGCGCCGCGGATTCCTGGGGGGGCTGGGCGCGGCCGCGGGCGCCGTCGCCGTCGGCGTGCCCGCGTTCGCCGGGCGCCAGGACTCCAAGGTCCTGGGACCGGGCCCCGTCACCGTCTCCCTGAACGTGAACGGGGTCGTCAAGAAGACCGACGTCGAACCGCGCGTCACGCTGTTGAACGCCCTGCGCAACCACCTCGACATGACCGGGACGAAGAAGATCTGCGACCGGGGCTCGTGCGGCGGCTGCACCGTCCTCGTGGACGGCGCGCCCGTCAACTCGTGCCTCATGCTGGCCCTGGATGCCGAGGGGCGGAAGATCGAGACGATCGAGGGCCTCGCCCCGGAGGGCGGGCTCCACGCGCTGCAGGAGGCGTTCTGCGCGAATGACGCCCTGCAGTGCGGCTTCTGCACGCC
>DASRJF010000285.1:0-14439 GCA_035649615.1 Planctomycetota bacterium
GTGGATCAGAAGATCGACGCGAAGAAACTCCTGAGGTGGCGCGCGCTCGCGTACGAGGAGCTGGGCAAGCACGCCGAGGCGCACGAGGATTGGAGCCGGCTGACGGACGCGGTGGAGCAGGAAGGGGAGGCCTTCGCCCACCGGGCCTGGATGCGGGCGAAGCTCGGCCGCTGGGCGGAGGTGAAGGACGACGCGGAGCAGGGAATCTCGCGCGCGGCGAACCGACCCTGGGCGCAGGCCGTGGCGAGGTTCGCGCTCGCGGCGGAAGCGCTGAACGGGGCGCCTCCGGAAGGAGAGCAGGCCGATCCCGAGGCCCGGAAGGAAGCCGCCGTGAAACACCTGGAGCTCGCCGTAAAGACGGGCGCGGTGGAACCGTCAGACCTCGAGAAGGTACAGGAGACCTTCAAGCCGCTCGCGGGGACAGAGGAGTGGAAGAAGATCGTCGAATCGTCCGCGGAGAAACAGAAGGAACTGAAAGAAGACGCGAAACGGGGCGGCATCCTCGGGGTGATGCTCGACCACGGCGGAGGCTCGGTCGCCGTGATCGGAACCTATCGCAAGTCGGGCGCGCGGCAAGCGGGGCTCGTTCCCGGCGACATCATCTTGGAAGTCGATGGACGTCGCGTCCACCACATCCAGGACGTCTCGTCAATCATCGCCGGCCGCGAGCCGGGCCAGGCGGTCAAGGTGAAGTTCGAGCGCGAACTTCGCCCGAAGCTCAAGCTCGTCCAGGTCCGCGAGATCACGCTCGGCCCCCGCGACGTCTTCGAAGACTGAGCTCAGACGGCGGGGAGCACGATCACGAAACTGCTGCCGGCTTCCTTCCGAGGCCTGAATTCGAGACGGCCTTCATTCGCTTCGACGGCCCAGCGCGCGATTGAAAGTCCAAGTCCCGCGCCTCCTTCGTCCCGGGACCGGCCCGGGTCGGGCCGGTAGAACCGCTCAAACAGGCGCTCGCGAGCGTCTCCAGGGATGCCCGGACCGGTGTCGTTCACTTCGATCAAGGCCTTCCCATCGGACGAGCGGTGGACCTTGACGCGGATCTGGCCCTGCGACGGGGTGTATTTGATCGCGTTGTCGATGACGTTCATGAGACCCTGTCGAAGGAGTCCCGCGTCCGCGCGCACGGCAACCCCGTCTTCGGCATCCACGTGAAGCGTTTGATGTTTTTCCTCCGCGAGGACGCGGAGAAGCTCGACGGTCTCCCGGACGAAATCGCGCAGGATCACCTTTTCGCGCACCGGCTGGATGGCGCCCGCATCCGCGCGGGTCAGGAACAGGAGGCTGTCCACCAGGCGCGAGAGCCGGTCGACCTCTTCCAGCATGCTGCCGATGACGTCGCGGTAGAACGCCGCGTCCTGGCCCTGCTGAAGCGCCACCTCCCCGACGCTCCGGAGCGCCGTCAGCGGAGTGCGCAGTTCGTGCGACGCGTCCGCGGTGAATCGCCGCAGCCGGCCGAAGGAATCCTGCAGCCGCTCCAGCGTCTCGTTGATGACCGTCGCCAGGCGGCCGAATTCATCGGCCGGATTCGCGACCGGAAGACGTTCGGACAGGCGATCCGCCGTGATTACTCGCGCCCTGTCTGCCATTGAGCCCACGGGCGACAGGAGCCGGCCGGCCAGGAGGTATCCTCCGGCCAGGGCCGCTCCTCCCGCGATCGGAATCCCGATCAGGAAGACGAGCCCGAGGGTGCGGACGGCGCTTCGAACCGACGTCGAGTCGTACGCCACCGAAATGCGGAACGCCCCCGACCGGCCGCTCTTCACGTCGTAGATGCGGGACTCGTTGTTGTGGTCGATCGCGTCCCATTGCGCCGTTCGATGGATCAGCCGGTCCCCGTCCCAGGCCTCGAAGAGCGCCAGCCGCCCGTGCTTCTCCAGTTCGTACACCTCGGCCGGATCATGCCGGCAAGCGGCTTCCACGGCCTCGTAGGCTTCGTCGACTTCATGACGCACCTGGCCGAGCAGGTTGGCCCGCACGAGGAGGAAGGAGACGCTCGAGAAGGAACCCACCATCAGGAGCAGGGCGCCCCCGTACCAGAGAGTCAGCCGGCCCCGGACGGTCATGGCGCTTCTTCGCCCAACCGGAAGCCGACGCCCCGCACGGTTTGAAGGAGCTTGCCTCCGGGGGTCGCCTCCAGCTTTCGTCGCAGCCGGGCGATGGTCACGTCGATGACGTTGTCGAGGGGGGTGGCGCGCGACGTGGCGCGCCAGACATCCCGGGCCATTTCCTCCCTGGAGACGATGCGCCCCGACTGCCTCATCAAGTACTCGAGCAGGTCGTATTCCTTCGACGTGAGTTCGATGGCTTTACCCCCTCGCGCCACCTTCCGCGTGACCAGGTCCATGTCGAGATCCGCGATCTTGAGTCGAAGCACCTGGTCGGGCCGCCCGCGCCGGAGGAGCACCCGGATGCGGGCCAGCAATTCCGGAAAGGCGAAGGGCTTCACCAGGTAGTCGTCGGCGCCGCTGTCCAGGCCGACGACCCGGTCCTCCACCGTGTCCTTCGCCGTGAGGATGAGGACGGGCGTTTGAAGTCCGCGCTTGCGAAGGGCATCCAGGACCTCAAGGCCGTCCCGCCGTGGAAGCATGAGATCCAGGATCAAGAGATCGAACGTCTCGGAGTTGACGAGGAAAAAGCCCTCCTCCCCGGTGGAGGCCAGCTTGACTTCGTAGTGCTCCGATTCAAGACCGTCGCGCAACGCCCGGGCGACTTTCTTCTCGTCCTCGACAACCAGGATTCGCACGAGCGCAACTCTATCGTCCGCCGTCCGACGCTGAAAGCGCCTTACAGCGATGTCAGGAACTCGTAAGTGGCGCGACTTCATGAAGTGCCGTATTCAACTGACAGATGAGTGTTTCATCGGAATTCACGAGGAGGATCTCATGAAGGCTGCAACCTTGGCCGCCCTGGTCATGGTGGCTTTTCCCCAAGGGGATGAAGCAACGGTGAAGTCGAAGCGCCTGCTCGTCGCGCTGGAGGGGGGCGGGGCCGTGACGATCGATCCCCGCACCGGCAAGGTCCTGGAAAGACATGAAACCGGATCGGACGCGTTCGGCGCCGCCTTTTCCTTCGACGGCCGCCGCGCCTTCGTCACCGACAACCAGTCCGGGACGCTGGTCGAGATCGGCGGCGAGAAGGTGGTTGTCGGACGCGGGGCGCATCAACCCGCGGCCACCGCCGACGGGCGCCTGTATATCCCCCTCTCGGGCGAGGCGGCGATCGCCGTCGTGCAGGGCCGGTCCGTCGCGCGTCGCATTGAAACAGGCGCCGGCACCAAGCCCCACATCATTTCGATTTCACCGGACGGTCGCTGGATCTGGGCCACCGTGCAGGGGGTCGACCCCAAGATCCTGGCGATCGAGATCACGCCCGAAGGCGAGAAGCCGGCCCGGGAGTTCCGCTACGACCTCGTTCCGCGCGTCATCAGCGCGACGAACGACGGCGCGTGGTTCACGGCGCATCACTCCACGGGCCTCCATTTCGCGTCGCTGGCGGACGGCAAGGTGACGACGCCGTTCATCGATGAGAACGGCCCCCACAGTGAGCCCCGCAAGCAGATCGAGGGCGTGGCCGCCAGTCCCGACGGGAGACGCATCGCCATCACCCACGAGGGGCGTCGGGCGATGGTGGTCTTCGAAGTCTCGGAGGGCAAGCCGCGCCCGGTGTCGCAGGCCGTTCCGCTGGCCGACAATCCGTACTGGGTGACGTTCGATCCGTCACTCGATGTGGCGTACGTCTCGATTCCGGCCAAGGGGCTGGTCGAAGCCTATTCGCTGAAGGTCGCCGCGGCGAAGCTCCTCTGGCGCGCCGAGATAGGGGGCAAACCGAAGAGAATGGCGGTGAGCGAAACACCGTGACGGCCGATTTGAAGTGGGCACGGGGAGACTCGAACTCCCACGCCTTGCGGCATACGCCCCTCAAACGTACGTGTCTGCCAATTCCACCACGTGCCCACGTTGAAGATCGCCTTGAGGGGCCGGCGGAGAGGTACTAGATAGCGGCCCGGTTGGGCCAAGGCAAGCACTTTTCCCGGACCGCGGTCGGCTGAAAGCTGTTTGCTTCCGGAAGGCTGTCCGCTGGTGGCTTCGGGAGCTGACCGCTGTGAGCTGTTGGCTGCACCTGGGATGCCGGACGTCTCGGGGGACGAGCGTTTTTGCCGGACTTATTCGATAGGTCCGCTTACCGTGACCAGAAGCGGCACGGGCCCCCGAGACGGTCCGGTTCCCTCCTCAACTACGATGTCTAATCTTACCCCCCGTCGTGAAACTCGCGTGAGAGAGAGGTTAAAAAATTTTCATCATCCCCGGCGGGAGGGCGGCTGGGGGTCTAGAAGCGGAAGTCGAGGCCGAAGACCGGCCCGCGCATCGCGAGGTTCGCGGCCGTCTCGCCGCCCTGGCGCGCGAGCGGCGCGTCAAAGAGCCGGTAGACCGCGCGCACGTACCGGTAGCCCAGGAACAACGAGACGGTTTCGCTCATGTCCGCCGTCACTCCCCCGCGGAGATCGGACAGGGCGATCGCCTGGCCTCCCATGTTCACCGGGATGCTCTGCACGAACTCGAGCGCAAACCCCATCGGCCCGGGCCCCCGCAGCGACATGCTGAATCCCACGCCGGGGGCCAGCCATCCGCGCTCGCCGTCTTCAGACTCGAAGACGGCGCCGGACGCCTCGGATTCGAACTCGGCCAGCGTGTGATCGACCATCGCGCCGGCGTGCACCGACAGGTCGAACCAGCTGTTGCGCGTGTACCCGGTCACCCGCTTCGCCAGCGCCAGGTACAGGTGGCTCCACGTCAACTCGAATTCGTAGCTGTCCCCGGCCTGCGCCGTCACCGAACCGAACGACACGGATTCGGTCAGGTGGCCGCTCTCGCGGATGCCGATCCCCGCGTACATGATCTTCAACGCGCTCTCGGGCGTCAGCGCGAGCTCCGCCGTCACGTCGACCCCCATCTCGAACGTCTGCTCCCCGCGCATCGAGCCCAGGTCCAGGTGGATGCCGCCCGCGTCGCCGCCGAGGTCGAGGTTTCCGGTCGTCGTCGCCAGCAGCGCCCCCACGCCGATGTGAAGGGGCGGGAGCGCCGGCTCCCCGGGCTCGAGGCGGAGCATCGGGTCGCGCTGGGGCCGCGTCGGATCGATGGGCTCCTGCTGGTACTCCTGGGGTTCTTGCTGGCTGCCGTCCAGCCAGCGGTAGTTGACCTCGATAGGGTGGTCGAACGCGAACGGGCTGGCCTCGTAGGAATCCAGTCCCCCCGGCCTCCTCCCCGATTTCGCATTCGAGATCAAGGAGGCGGCGGAGCCGACGAGGACGGGCCGGGCGGCGTTTTCGGGCTCCGCCACGCGGAGGGCGCCCCGGGACGTCGCGAAGGTCCGCTCCTCGGCGATCAACCGCGGCGTGACCACGATCATGAATGCCACCACGCCCGTTCCGACGAGCGCCACCAGGGGCGCCTCGCCCAGGGAGGCCCGGTGCGCATGGCGTTCCCATGACGGGGCCTCGAGGCCGGGGCCCGTCACCTGGAGCCGGACGAGCCGCAGGAGGATGCCGAAGACGATGAGCGTGACGAGGAGGGCGACCCCGTGGACCGCCGCCCCGTTGGGTTCGAGCCGGAGGCGGCTCACCTGCAGAACGAGCGCGGCCGCAGTGACGGCGGCGCACCCCGCGAAGAGGGCCAGCCGCCGCCCCATCCAGAGAGTTTGAGCCCGAGCAAGTCGGTTCATGGCGAATGGCCGAGAAAATCCCCGCCGGGAAGAGTCTACCGCCGCCGCCGGGACTTCACCAGTCCGATCGAAAAAAACCATTGCAGCGCCCGTTTTGACAACCTCTCGCGCGGGCGGATATCCTTACCCCTCCAATACTTGGAAACGCGACAAATGCGCATCCTGGTCGTCGAGGATGAGAAGAAACTCGCGGGGTTCATCAAGCGAGCCCTCGTCGAAGACTCCCACGCCGTCGACGTGGCGGGGGACGGCGACGAGGGGTCCTACATGGCGGGCTCCCAGTCCTACGACCTGGTGATCCTCGACATCCTCCTCCCCAAGAAGGACGGCCTCTCGATCCTGCGCGAGCTGCGCGACGGGAAGAAGACGACGCCCGTCCTCATCCTCTCCGCTCGCGGCCAGGTAAAGGACCGCGTCAAGGGCCTCGACCTGGGCGCGGACGACTACCTCGCCAAACCCTTCTCGCTCGACGAGTTGCGCGCCCGCGTCCGGGCCCTCCTGAGGCGCGGCTCGGAGGCGGGCACCTCCACCCTGAAGATCGCCGACCTCACGATGGATCTCCTGCGGCGCGAGGTGCGCAGGGGAGGCGAGGAGATCCGGCTCACGCCGCGCGAATACGCCCTCCTCGAGTACCTCATGCGCCATCCCAACCGGGTCCTGACCCGCACGTCCATCGCCGAGCACGTCTGGGACTACAGCTTCGACTGGCAGAGCAACGTCGTCGACGTCTTCGTCAATTACCTGCGACGGAAACTCGAAGGCGAAGGCCGGCCCAAGCTCATTCATACGATCCGCGGGGTCGGGTACATGATCAAGGAACCCGAGATCGACAACGAGTCCTGAGTTCAAGGTCCAACGTGATCCAAAGTCCGGGGTCATCCTGAATCCCGGGGTTCGACCTTGGACCCTGGACTCGGTTCCTCCTTGGACTCCGGACCTTGGATCACGTTGGACCCAGGACCCAGGACTCTTGACGAATGCTTAGATCGCTGAAGTCCCGTCTGACCTTGTTGTACGTCGTGATCCTGGGGGTCATCCTCGTCGCCTTCGCGGCCTCCATTTACTTCACCGGCCGGCGCGAACTCTACGGCGATTTCGAGGACTCCGTGCGGCGCCAGGCGCACGCGTTCACCCGCATGTGCTTCGAGGACTTCGACCGCCTCCGCGGCGACGAGGGAAAGCTCAACTCCTACCTCAAGGAGCTCGGCGCCGCCGCGGCGGTGTTCGACGCCTCGGGCGCGAGGCTCTACGAGTCCCCCGATGGGGCGCCGGGGTTTGAAAAGACGCGGGCCGCCGGGGAGGGCGCGTTTCACTTCCGGGTCCGGTCGAGGGACTACCGGTTCGTCGTCGATACGGCGCGCGATCGGTCGGGAAGCGAATACCGGATCGTGTTCGGGCTCGAGGAGGAGCGGGTCGGGCGGCGCCTCGAGCGGATGCTCCTGTTCTTCGCGGTCTTCATCCCCGCGATGCTCCTCATCGCGTGGTACGTCGGCCGCGTCTTCGTGCGCGGCGCGCTCTCGCCCGTCGACACGCTCCGCAAGCAGGCCGAGTCGATCCAGCGGTCGAACCTCTCGCAGCGGGTCCCGATCCCGAAAACGCGGGGGGAGATCCGCGACCTCGCCATCACACTGAACGACATGCTCGGGCGCCTCGAGCGGGCGTTCGACCAGGTCAACGCCTTCACGTCGAACGCGTCGCACGAGCTGAAGACGCCGCTCGCCAACCTGCGCACGGAGATCGAGCTCGCCCTCGAGCGCGAGGCGGACGTCGCGGCCTACCAGCGCCTCCTCGCGAGCGCGGCCGAGGAGGTCTCGCGGATGACGCACATCGTCGAGAACCTGCTCCTCCTCGCCCAGCTCGACAGCAAGCAGGCGGTCCTGCGGCGCGATCCGGTCGACCTCGGCGACGTGGCGCGGCAGGCGGCGACGGACATGGAGATCCTCGGCGAGACGCGGGGCGTGAAGGTGCGGGCCCCGCTCCTGGCGCCGGGCGTGAGCGTCAGCGGCGACGAGGTGGCCCTCCGCCGGGTCCTCATGAACCTCCTCGAGAACGGCGTGAAGTACGGCCGCGAGGGGGGCGAAGTGAAGGTCTCGGTCTGGAAGGAGGGCGCGTCGGCGCGCGTGGAGGTCGCGGACACCGGCGTCGGCATCCCGGCCGAGAGCGTGCCGCACCTCTTCGACCGGTTCTACCGCGTGGACCGCGGCCGCAGCCGGTCGCCCGCGGACGCCATCGGGGGCCACGGGCTGGGGCTGTCGATCACGCGCTCGCTTGTCGAGGCGCACGGGGGTACGATCACCGTCACGTCGCGCGAAGGCGTGGGCACGACCTTCCACGTGACGCTTCCGGCGATGGGGTGAGGGGAAACGATGTCGGAGTACGCGAGTCCCGGCAAGGTGCGCGCGGCCCTGCGCAAGGGCGAGAAGGTCGACGTCCGGCCGGAAGTCTTCGTCCAGCTCGAACCGCGCGAGCAGGCCGCGGTGCTCGACCGCTCGTCGGCGGACCAGGTCATCCTCCTCCTGCGCGAATGCGACAGCCGCTCCGTGGTGGACGGGCTGGCGATGTACGGGATCGAGCGCGCCACCCCCTACCTCCGCGAACTTCCTCCCGAGGACCTGGCCGACCTCGCGATCCGCCTGAAATCCGATTATCGCGAGCGGCTGATGGAGTCCCTCGGGCCGGCGATCGCGGCGGAAGTGGCCACGATCCTCTCGTATCCGGAGAACACCGCGGGCGGCATGATGTCGACCCGGTACGCGAGCGTGACGGAAGTCGTGACCGTGGCCCGGGCGCTCGACCTGCTTCGCGAGCACGCGAAGGCGGAGGCGATCAACTACGTGTACGTCGTGGACGCGGGAGGGCGGCTCACGGGGACGCTGCCGGTGCGGGCGCTGCTGGCGGCCAAGCCGGGCGCGCGGGTCCAGGACGCCGCCACCGGGAAAATCGTCAAGCTCTCCGCCCGCCAGCCGAAGGTCGAGGTCGTGCGCGCCTTCAAGGGGCACACGTACCAGGCGCTCCCCGTGGTCGACGACCAGGACCGCCTCGTGGGGGTCGTGACGGCCGAAAGCGTCCTGTCGGCCGTGCGCGACCAGGAGGACGAGATCGTCTTCGGCGCGACGGGCGCGGACGCGCGCGAGCTCGAGCTGCGGACCGGGGTCGCCGCGATCCGCCGTCTCCCGTGGATCACGATGACCGTCGTCGGCGGTCTCGGGTGCGCGTTCGTCGCGGGGTTCTTCCATGCGACGCTCGAGCGCGCGGTGGTGCTCGGGATCTTCGTGCCCCTGGTGCTGGCCGTGTCGGAGTCGGTGGCGGCCCAGACCGCGACGATCGTGTTGAAGACGCTGGTGACCGGGGACATCCCCCGGGGCGCGCTGACGAGGTTCCTCATGAAGGAGGTGGCGGTCGGCCTCCTCATCGGCCTCTACGCGGCGGTCCTGGTGGTGCTCGCCTCGACGCTCTGGCACGCGGATCTCCGGCTGGGGGCCGTCATCGGCTGCACCGTCGTGCTCGGCGTCTGCTGGTCGACGCTCGTGGGCGTGGCCGTGCCGACCATCCTGCGGAGGTTCAGGGTCGAGCCGTCGGTCGCGGGCGGGCCGGTCGTCCTGATGATCGCGGACCTGTTTACGCTGATCTTCTACTTCAGCATCGCCTCGCTCGTCGTCATCGACCGGTAACCGGCGTGGTCAAGGGTGCTCGATCGTCAGGGCGCCCGCCGTCGCGACGGCGTCGATGTCGATCCGGATCCTCCACGTCCCCCCGGCGCCCGAATGGGAGTCGCCGTTGAACGCGCCGACGAAGATGGCGAGGTTCGTGCGGTCCATCACGAGGTCGCCCGCGCCGTCCCACATGCGGATCCGCACCGTCCCGAGCGCGATCGCGGATGCGATCGTGACGTGGGCCGGGCCGTCGGGCCATCCCGCCTCGTACTCGTAAGTCGATTGCAGGGAGTACATCCCCGCGATCGTGATCTCGTCCGGATCGTCGAACACGTCGGCGTCGATGTCGATCGCCCCGATGGAAAGCACGTTGACGAACGTGAACCGGACGCGCCAGCCGCCCGGGGCGCCGTCGGGCGCCGTCATCGCCTGGATCGCCCCGACGAGGCCGCCGTCGTACACGTTGTCGTGCACGGTCGCACCGTCGTCGTCCTCGATCTCGATCCGGATCGACCCTCCCGTGATGCCGGCGATCGTGAGGTTCGCCTGGGGCCGGCTGCACGGCCAGCCGTACTCGAAGCCGCCGTTCGCCACGGGCCCGAGCGGCACGACGGACAACGAGTCGGGCGAGATGACCACGAGGGGAGGCGCCCCGGGGAGAACCACTTGGGTCCCGGGGGTCGAGCCGTTGCCCGACCAGCACCCGGCGAGCGAAACCGCCGCGAGCGCGGCCGCGAATCTCATGAAGACCCCTACGACGCTTCATCAAATCCGCCGTCTTACAACTTGCGACGGGCGACTTCCCTCTTAGAATGGGCTTCACCATGGCGTCTCACCGCACGGAGCCGCACCCCCTCGCCGCGCGCACGCGGGAGGTGTGCGAGTCGACCACCCTGGCGATCGCCGAGCGGGCCGCGAGACTTCGCGCGCAGGGCGTCGACGTCCTTTCCTTCGCGGCGGGCGAGCCCGACTTCGACACGCCGGACTTCATCAAGAAGGCGGCCGCGGACGCGATGGCGAAGGGCCTCACGAAGTACACGCCGTCGTCCGGCATCGCCCCGCTTCGCGCCGCCATCGCGGAGAAGCTTCGCCGGGACCAGGGGCTGAAGTTCGAGCCGTCCCAGGTGCTCGTCTCGTGCGGCGGGAAGCACGCGATCTACAACGCGATCCACGCGATCCTCGATCCGGGCGACGAGGCGATCGTCTCCTCGCCCTACTGGACGAGCTATCCCGAGATGGTGAAGACGGCGGACGCGCGCCCGGTGATCGTCCCCACGGATGAGAAGTCGGGCTTCAAGCTCGACCCGGCGCGGCTGGCGGACGCGGTCACGCCCCGGACGCGGCTCCTCCTCCACTGCAGCCCGGTCAATCCGACGGGAGGCGTCTACACGAAGGACGAGCTCGAGGGCCTGGCGCGGGTGATCGTCGATCGCGGCCTTTACGTCATCTCCGACGAGGTGTACGAGAAGGTCGTCTACGGCGCGACGCCCCACATCTCGATGGCCTCGCTGAACCCGGAGATCGCGGAGCGCACGATCGTCGTCAACAGCTGCTCGAAGACGTACTCGATGACGGGCTGGCGGATCGGGTACTCGGCCGGGCCCCGCGACGTCATGGACGGCGCGGCCAAGATCCAGAGCCAGTCGACGTCGAATCCCACGTCGATCGCCCAGTACGGCGCCCTCGCCGCGTTCCAGGGCGACCAGTCCTTCCTCCGGGAATGGGTCGCGGAATTCAAGCGGCGGCGCGATGCGATCGTCGGGCTCATCCGCGACCTGCGCGGGCTGACGGTGATCGAGCCCGACGGCGCGTTCTACGTCTTCCCCCGGATCAGCGGGCTTTTCGGCAGGACGTGGAAGGACCGGAAGCTCCGGAATTCAACGGACGTGGCCGAGTTCCTCCTCGAGGAGGCGCGCATCGCGGTCGTCCCCGGCGCCGGCTTCGGCAGCGACGACCACATCCGCCTCTCGTACGCGACGTCGATGGAGAAGATCCGCGACGGGATGGGCCGGATGGCCAAGGCCCTCGGTGGTTTGGTGTAGCACTCAGCGGTTCCGAATCTGATCTGAAGGCTGTCAGCCGACCGCGTCTGAAACTGATCCCTGAACCCTGGGTCCTGCATGCTCACGACGCGCCACCGCAAAACCCTCGCGCTGGTCTTGCGCGTCATCGACTACAGCGAGACCAGCCAGGTCGTCCACCTGTACGCGCGCGAGCTCGGCCGCGTGCACGCCATCGCCAAGGGATCGAAGCGGAAGAAGAGCGCATTCCGCGGCGGCTTCGACGTCGCGACGCTCGTGGAGATCCTGCGGATCGAGAAGGAGCCGGGGACGCTCGACCTGCTCACGTCGGCGGAAACGCTCGAGGTCTATCCGGAACTGCGGCGCGACTGGGGGAGGTTCTCGGCGGCGGCCTACGTGCTCGACCTCCTCGACGAGTTCACCCCGGAGGGGATGGCCCAGCCGGACCTGTTCGACGGCGCCCGCGCGACGCTCGACGCCCTGGACGCGGGGGCGGCCGTCACCGAGTCCGTCTTCCGGTTCGAGGCGGGGTTCCTGGATCTGCTGGGTCACTTCCCGAGGCTCGACGCGTGCGGCACGTGCCGCCGGCCGCTCTCGGGGTCGGACGCGTGGTTCAGCGTGCGCGACGGCGGCGTGCACTGCGGGAAGTGTCCGCCCCGCGATCCGCTGCGGCTGCCGGTGAAGCGGGTCGTCCTCGACGGGCTCGCCGCGCTGCGGCAGGGGCGGCCCTTCAACCTGAAGATCTACGCGGGCTTCGCCTCCGACCTGCGGCGGCTCCTCGACTTCCACATCAAGTACGTCTTCGACCGGGAACCGAAGTCCGCGCGGTTCATGCGCGAAGCCGTACTGCGCTAACGCCGCGACCGCCATTTCTTCAGCCGCCGCTCCCGCTGGACTTCGTCCGCGGGCAGTTCGGGGGGCAGGCCCGATTCCATGGACTCGAGACGCGCGGCGGCGTAGTCGCGGACCTTCGTCCCGGACGACGTGACGCGGTCGTCGTCAAGCAGGGGATTCACCGTCTTGGCGTCGAGCTTGTGGGGGCTGCCCCACAGGATCGTGCTCACGAGGGCGGGGTCGGGGCTCTTGAGAAACGCCTCGTGGATCTTCCGGCCGCGCGCCGCGTCGAACCCCTTCTCGCCGGCCGCGGCGATGAGAATTTCGCGCGAGCCGAACGTCTCGGGCACCCACTTCGAGAGGAACGCGTCGATCTCGACGTCGGTCATGACCCGGAGCAGCGCTCCGGCCGATTCCGGGGATGGAGCCGGGCCCATGGTCAGCTTGTGCGCGAGGAGCTGGACCAGCGTGCGGTAAGGCATCGCCCCCTCGGTCGCCTCCGTCGACCCGCCCGAAGGCGGCGCCGCCCACAAGATCCCGAGGGCCTTGAGCGCGGCGAGATCCTCGGTCTTCTCGAAGTACTCGAAGACCGCTTCCGTGGCGCCGCGCGCGCCGCGGTAGGCGATCGCGCCGAGGGCGACGCGGGCAACCTCGGGCGTCGAGGGGTCGAGAAGGCGAGGGGCGTAACGTTTGAGCAGGTCGGGCATCTTTTCTGCAGGAGAAAGCCGCGCGATGAGCAGTCCCCGCATGCGTTGCTCGGGCTTCGGGTCGCCGAGGAGCTTCTCGACGACCGCCAGGCCGTCCGTCCCCGCGTGGGAGGCGAAGTGGACGAGGGCCGCGAACGCGTCGGCGTCCGACTTCCACGCGCGGTCCTCCGCGAGGGCCTTTCCAATTTCCGCCGTCCAAAGCGGGTTTTTGTCGTACCGGAGTTCCGCCGGAGCTTCGCCCGCGCGGAGTTTCTCGAGAACGGGATCGGTCGCGGCGGGCGGGGGCGGCGGAGCGCCGCAGGCGGCCAGGAGAAGGAGCAACGCGGTCGTTGGAAGCAGTCGCATCGAGAGCCCGAAAGTAGGGTGTTCGGATAATACGAGCTTAGGGAGGAGTCATGGCGCGAAATCTGGCGGCTGCGGCGATGGTCGTTGCGATGGGTTCGGCGGCGTGGGCGCAGGACGTCACGTTCACCGGCGAGCCTGAAGTCAACTTCGCCCGGGCCGAACCCGTCGAGTGGGCCCCCTTGGGCCTGGGACCGGAATTCGGCATCCGGGCGGGCTACATCAAGCCACGCGACGCGGACGACGGGACGTGGTTCGGCGGCGTGCAGCTGCGCGTCCCCCTGGGCCCCGTGCTCGCCCTCGAGGGTTCGGTCGAGTTTCACACGTCGGAATTCGCCGACGGGGACATCGAAGTCATCCAGTATCCCGTGCAGGCGTCGCTGCTGGTCTTCCTGCTTCCGAATTCCCAGGTCTGCCCGTACGTCCTGGGCGGTCTCGGCTGGTACTACACGACGACCGACTTCTCCGGAAGCCTGGACGGCCTGGACAGCGAGACGGACAGCCTGTTCGGCGCCCACCTCGGCCTCGGGGCGCGGCTCGCCCTGGGGGGACTGACGACAAGCGTCGACCTGCGCTACATCTTCCTCGAGCCCGACGAGGACGCCCTGGAGGACGAGGATTTCGACTCGATCCAGATCGTGCTGTCGCTCACCTTCCCGTTCTAGGCGGCGGGGTATACTCGCTTTGACTCCCCGGCGGGGCCGGGGATCGCGGGGGGTGGCGGAATCGGGGTTGGACCGTCGCGTCCTACTAGTGAAGCATCAAGATTGAATCTGGCGGTTGAGAGGTTCTCAGGGAACCCGATGCTCGAAAGGGCCGATCAGAAGTTCAACGTGCTGAGTTCAAGCTTCAAGGTTCGCTCGAGGTCCGGGGTTCAAGGTCACGATAGGCGGCCCCACGACGGCCTTGGACTCCAGACGCCGGGATCACATTGAACCTTGAACTTTGAACCTATGTCGCATCCAAATCGGCCGGGTGAGAACTGCGGGAATCAATCTGGATGCGACACTAGGAGGTTGCGATTGACCTCGCGGGGGCGGCCTGCCTAACATGCCACCCTGAGTTCGAGCCGGCCACGCAATAGGGAGAAGCCATGATGCGCAGACAACAGGGATTCTCACCATCGGTGGCGAAGCTGATGCTGCTGGTGTCGGCGGCCAC
>DASRJF010000286.1:0-8788 GCA_035649615.1 Planctomycetota bacterium
AGGGGGGTGGTGGGGGGGTCAAGCGGGTTCCGGCCGGGGGGGCCGGGAGGTCAGCACGCAGTGACGATAGATCCAGGACATGAAGATCACCTGCACCGGGGCGCGGACCAGGAGGTAGAGCGGTCCCCACGATCCGCCGCCCATCGGTGAATAAGTCATCGACGCATACACGTTGGCCGGAAAAATCCCCACGAGGAAAACGAGCGCTGTCCACCCGGCGATCCGACGTGTATTCCGGACCAGGAGTGCCGCGGCCAGGCCGAGTTCAAAGACTCCGCTCGCCGCCACGATGAACGCCCGTGCCGGCGCCCATTCCGGCAACATCCCGATCATCCCCTCCGCCTTGACGAAGTGCGCTACGCCCGTCGCGAGAAAGAGCAGGGCGGCTCCGAGCGCGCCCGCGTCGCCGCGGTCGAACTCCAGGGAAAAGAGCCGCACCGCCATGTAGGGCGCCACGAGCAGGCCCACCAGGATCGCGAGATCCACGTCAGGCAACCTCGTCGATCAATCCCGATTTCCACGCCTCGAGTTCCTCGATTTCTCGTGCGGAGGCGACGAGCACGCGCGAGCGCCTCAATCCCTGCACGACGACGCGGCCGCGGCCGTGGACGCGAAAGAGTCCGCCGGGCCCGAGCAAGTGATCGCGCGAGTCGCCCTCCTGGGTGACCCACACCATTCCCGAAATCCCGTACAGCACCCGGCCCGGTCCCAGGTGTCGAAGCAGCAACACATCTCCGCGGTCGAACTCCAGGTCTTCGCGCATCTCTTCCATGGCGTCGTCTCCTTGAGATCCTGTTTCAGCAACGCCCATGCCAGTCGTGGCGCCCGTCGGAGGAGGCCACCGACCGACCCGAAACCGCAACAGGACACTTTTGAACGTTGCAGATTCGGCACGTTCCGGCGTCGGATCGGTTCCCGCTCCTCTGGAAACCCGACTGGCATACCGGTTGCTCAACACGGGGCGTGAAACAAGTCCTGAAGAGCCGGCCGTTGACGAGGGCTCACCTGTCGAGAAGCGTCGCATGGCTCTCGACGAGCCTGAGACGCACGATCCTTGAAGTCCTCGCGCGCCTGGCCGCCTCGAGGTCCCCGGGAATTGCAGGGAGGAAGCACTCATGAAACTGCGTCACTGGATCGCGTCCGTCGCCCTCATCGCCGTCATCGTGGGAACGGCGGGCGCCCTGGCCGCCTGGAAGACGGCGTCCCGGCAGGAATCCGACGCCGCGGCGGCGAATCAGCCCGAGCCGATGGAGTCGATCACGGTGGCCACGGCCGGCGTGCGGGAGCACCGCCGGACGACGACGTCGATCGGCACGGTCATCGCGCTCCGCTCGGTCACCCTGCGCAACGAGCTCGCGGGCACGGTGCGCCAGACGTTCCTCCAGCCCGGCCAGGTCGTGGAAGAGGGCGCGCTGCTCGTCTCCCTCGACGTCTCGGTCGAGGAGGCGGAGCTAAAGGCGCAGGAGGCGCAGGCCGCCCTCGCCACCAGCCAGCTGAAGCGGCTGCAGCAGGCGATGGAGAGCCGCGCCACCTCGGAGCTTGAAGTGGACCGCGCGCGCGCCGAGCGAGACGTGGCGGTCGCCCAGATCGCCCGCACGCAGGCGGTCATCGCGCGAAAGACGATCCGCGCGCCGTTCCGGGCGCGCGTCGGCATGTCGGACGTCCACGCCGGCCAGTATCTCAACGAAGGAACCCAGCTCACGACGCTCCAGGGCGTCGACACCTCGGTGCACGTCGATTTCGCGGTGGCCCAGCAGGTCGCCGCGGGACTGGCGGTGGGCGAACCGGTCGAAGTCCTCGCGGCCGGCGCGACGCTGACCGGAAAGATCGTCGCCGTGGATGCGCGCGTCGATCGATCGACCCGCAACGCGACGGTGCGCGCGCGGATCGACGACGGCGCGGGCGCCCTCGCCCCCGGGGGGTCGGTGCGCGTCGGGGTCCCGGTCGGCGATCCCTCGTCCCGGGTCGCCATCCCCGTCAGCGCGCTCCGGAAGGGGCCCGGCGGGGACCACGTGTTCGTCGTGTCCGCGGGCCCGGACGGCAAGCCGCGCGCCCACGTGCGCCCGGTCCAGAGCGGCGCGATGGTCGGCGACGAGGTGATCATCCTCTCGGGCCTCACGGCGGGCGACCAGGTCGCCGCGACGGGATCCTTCAAACTGCGCGAGGCCGTTCTCGTGTCCATCGCCGGCGACGCCCGGCCCTAGGAAAAAGGAAATCGACATGCGTTCGATCACCGACGTCTTCATCAAGCACCCGGTGCTGGCGGCCGTCGTCAACATCGTGATCGTGCTCGCCGGGTGGCGGGCCCTGTCGAACCTGCCGGTGCAGCAGTACCCGAACATGCAGAGTTCGGCCATCGTGATCACGACGGTCTACACCGGCGCCTCCGCGGAGAACGTGCGCGGATTCCTCACGACGCCGATCGAGCGCGCCGTGTCGGCGATCGCGGGGGTGGACCACATCGAATCGACGAGCCGCGCCGGCGTCTCGACGATCACGATCCGGCTCAACCTGAACCACGACAGCACGGCGGCGCTCGCGGAAGTCACCGCGCGGCTGCAGCAGGTGCGGTCCGAGCTGCCCTCGGAAGCGGAACCCCCGATCATCGAAGTCCAGCGGGCCGACCGGCCGTACGCCTCCTTCTATATCGCGTTCACGTCCGGCGAACGGAGCGTCCCGCAGATCACCGACTAGCTCGCGCGGACGCTGCAGCCGCAGCTGGCGACGCTCCCGGGCGTGCAGCGCGTGACGATCGAGGGCGGCCGGCAGATCGCCATGCGGGTCTGGATCGACCCCGACCGCCTGGCGGCGTTCAACCTGTCGCCCGGGGATCTCAACTCCGCGCTCCAGCGCAACAACTACCTGGCCGCGGTGGGCCAGACCAAGGGCAACCTCGTCCAGATCAACCTGCTCGCGAACACCGACCTGCGGTCGTCCGAAGAATTCAAGGACTTGATCGTCTCGGACCGCGGCGGCGCGGTCGTGCGCCTGAGCGACGTGGCGAAGGTCGAGCTCGGCGCCGAAGAGGCGGACATGATCCCGAAGTACAGCAAGAAGGAGGGGGTCTACCTCGGCGTCTGGCCCCAGGTGGGGACGAACGAGATCCAGGTCGCGAGCCGGCTGAAGGCGGAAATGGCCCGGCTCCGGCTCACCCTCCCGAAGGACGTCGAGATGACGCTCGTGTGGGACGGCACGCTCTTCATGACGGACGCGCTGACGGAGATCACGAAGACGCTCGGCGAAACGATCCTGATCGTGGGCCTCGTGGTCTTCCTCTTCATGGGCTCGATCCGCACCGCGCTCGTGCCGCTCGTCGCGATGCCGGTCTCGCTGGTCGGCGCGGCGCTCGTGATGATGGCCTTCGGCTTCAGCCTGAACCTGCTCAGCATGCTCGCGATCGTGCTGTCGGTCGGCCTGGTGGTCGACGACGCGATCGTCGTGGTCGAGAACGTCGAGCGCCACGTCCGCGCGGGCAAGACGCGGATCCAGGCGGCCCTGCTCGGGGCCCGCGAGCTGCTGGGCCCGATCATCGCGATGACCATCACGCTCGCCACCGTGTACGCGCCCATCGGGTTCCAGGGCGGCCTCACCGGTTCGCTCTTTCTCGAGTTCGCGATCACGCTCGCCGCGGCCGTCGTCCTCTCCGGCATCGTGGCCATCACGCTCTCCCCGGTCATGAGCTCGCGCTTCGTGCACGAGCACGGGAAGGAGGGCCGGCTCACCCGCCTGGTCAACCGCGCGTTCGATCTCGTGCGGGGCGCGTACGGGCGGATGCTCGACGGCGCGCTCAAGATCCGCTGGGCGATCGTGGCGTCGGCGCTCCTCATCATGGCCGCCGCGTGGCCGCTCTACAGTTTCTCGCGCCGCGAGCTGGCCCCCGTCGAGGACCAGAGCCACATCAGCATGTTCATGCAGGCGTCGCCCGACTCGTCGCTGGCCGCGTCGAACCGCCAGTCCCTGGAGGTCGTCGACCGGGTCACGAAGCTGCCCGAGGCCGAGTTCATGTGGTCGCTGACGACCTCGTGGGGCGGGTTCGGCGGCATGGTCGCCAGGAACTGGAAGGAGCGCGCGCGCTCGACCGAGGAGATGTACGGCGAGGTGTTCGGCATCGTGTCGCAGGTGCCCGGCCTCCGCGTCTTCCCGCGGCTCGATCCGCCGCTGCCCACCCCCGGCCAGTACGACGTCGAGCTCGTCCTCCAGAGCGAGGCTCCGGTGGAGCAGATGCTCGAGACGGTTTACGGCGTGGTCGGGGCGGGCTGGCAGAGCGGGAAGTTCCTGTACGTCGACACCGACCTGAAGATCGACCTGCCCGAGGCGCGCGTCGTGCTCGACCGCGAGCAGATCGCCGACCTCGGCCTGGACCTGGCGGGCGTCGGCCGCGAGCTCGGAACGCTGCTCGGCGGCGCGTACGTGAACCGGTTCAACTACTTCGACCGCAGCTATAAAGTCATTCCCCAGATCGGGGACGAGGACCGGTCCACGGTCGGCCCTCTCCTCGATCTCAAGATCAAGACCCCCTCCGGGGAGCTGGTGCCCGTCTCGACGTTCACGCGGATCGAGTCCAGCACGGCCCCGCGCACGCTGAACCGGTTCCAGCAGCGCAACTCCGTGCGCATCTTCGGCGGCGTGCAGCCCGGCGTGACGAAGGAGGAGGCGCTGACCGTCCTCGAGGACGCGGCGAAGAAGATGGGCGGGCCGGGCCTCGTGATGGACCACGCCGGCGAGTCGCGCCAGATCCGCCGCGAGGGGTCGGCCCTCACGGTCACGCTCGGCTTCGCGCTGGTCCTCATCTACCTCGTGCTCGCGGCGCAGTTCCACAGCTTCCGCGACCCGCTGATCGTCCTCCTGGGCTCCGTCCCGCTGGCGATCTCGGGCGCGCTGGTCTTCACGTTCCTCGACCTGACGACGATCAACATCTACTCGCAGGTCGGACTGATCACGCTCGTGGGCCTGATCGCCAAGAACGGGATCCTGATCGTGCAGTTCGCCAACGAGTTGCAGAAGAAGGGGATGGCGAAGCTCGCCGCGCTCCGCGAGGCCGCGCAGACCCGCCTGCGCCCGATCCTGATGACGTCCGCGGCGACCGTGTTCGGCCACCTGCCGCTCGTGCTCGTGTCCGGCCCCGGCGCCGAGGCGCGCAACAGCATCGGGACGGTGCTCGTCGCGGGCATGACGGTCGGCACGCTCTTCACGCTGTTCGTCGTGCCGGTCTTCTACTCGCTGATCGCCGCGCAGCACGCCCCCGAGCGGGCGGTCGAAGAGGATTTGCTCGAGGCCGCGCCCGCCCTCGAGGCGGCGCACGCGTGAAAGGAATCTCCATGAACGAGCTGACGACCTGGCTGGTCCCGGCCTCGACGTTGATGGTCGCCCTTCTCGCGTGGGGGACGCTTGCGTTCGGCGCCCGGCGCGCGGCGATCGAGCCCGCGGCGCGACGTCGGTTCGTCCTGGCCTCGGGCGCCGTGATCCTGGCCTGGCTCGGAGCGGCCGCGGCGCTGGGCGCGTCGGGCTTCTTCTCGGCCTCGTCGGGAATCGTCATCCCGACCGTGCCCTTCGCGCTCGTCATCCCGGTAATTGCGGGGATCGCGGCGTTCCGCCGCTCGTCCGTACTGGACGCCGTGCTGAACGCCGTGCCCCTGCCGTGGCTGGCCGGAATGCAGCTGTATCGCGTCGTCGGCGGCGTCTTCCTGGCGCTGTATGTCGCCGGCGAACTTCCCGGCGAATTCGCCCTCCCCGCGGGAGCCGGAGATGTAGCGGTCGGACTGGCCGCTCCCGCGGTCGCGTGGCTCTTCTTCGCGCGGGCGCAGGGCTCCGGCCTCGCGATGCTGGGCTGGAACATCATCGGCCTCCTCGACCTGGGGGTCGCGGTGGCGACCGGCTTCCTGACCTCCCCGGGGCCGCTGCAAGTCCTGGCCCACGACGCTCCGAACAACCTGATCACGGCATGGCCGCTGGTCCTCGTGCCCGCCTTCGCCGTGCCGCTGTCGGTGCTTCTCCACCTGGCGGCCCTCCGGCGGTTGAAGTCGGAGTTCGGGTCCGTCGCGAAAGAGGAACCCGCGGGGGATTCCCGGCGAGACCAGGGTTGGATTTCCCGGTTGATCACGACCTGAGATGGAACGGAGCAAGACCATGAGGCGAGTCGCGCTGGGAGTGGCGCTGTTCCTGGCCGGGTGCACCGTCGGCCCGGATTACCAGAAGCCCGAGACGCACGCGCCCCAGATGTGGGGCGAGAAGGTCGACACGTCGAAGGCCGATCTCTCGAAGTGGTGGACGGTCTTCAAGGACCCCGCCCTCGAAAAGCTCATCGGCGACGCCCTCGAAGGCAGCCACGACCTGAAGATCGCCGGCGCCCGCATCAAGGAGGCCCGCGCGAATCTCGGCATCGCGTCCGGAGCCCTGCTTCCCGAGGTGGATCTCACGGGAGTGGCCGCCCGGGAGCGCCTGAGCGCCAACGGGTTTCGCGTTCCCGGCCAGAGCCTCTACCAGGACCGGTACGCCGCGGCCTTCGAAGCCTCGTGGGAGATCGATCTCTTCGGCGGAGTCCGGCGGGAGATCGAGGCGGCCTCGGCGGACTTCGAGGCGTCGATCGAATTCCGGCAGGCGGTCCAGGTCTCGCTCCTCGGCGAGGTGGCCCGGAACTACGTGGCGTTGAGGGGCCAGCAGCGGCTGCGGTCGGTCCTGAGGCAGAACCTGGCCTCGGCGCGATCGACGAGGGACCTCATCCAGGCGCGCATCCGCGCGGGACTGGCCAATGACTTCGATCTCGCCCGCGCCGAGTCGCTGGTCGCCAATGCCGAGGCGCAGCTTCCGCCGGTGGAGACGGCGTTGAAACAGGCGGTTCATCGGATCGGAGTCCTCCTCGGGAGGGAACCCCGGGCGCTGGTCGCCGACCTGGAAAAGGAGGCCGCCATTCCCTCGGCCCCCGCGACGGTCGTCGTCGGGCTTCCGTCGGACCTGCTCTTGCGCCGGCCCGACGTCCGCGAGGCGGAGCGCCGGGCGGCGGCCGCGACGGCGCGCATCGGGGTGGCGACCTCGGATCTCTATCCGAAATTCTCGCTCACGGGCGCGTTCGGACTGTCGAGCTTGAACTCGTCCGACTTCTTCGACACCGCGAGCCGCGCGTGGATCGTCGGCCCGGTCGTGCGGTGGCCCCTCTTCGCCGGCGGGCGGATCCGCGCGTCGATCGAAGCGGCGGACGCCCGGGCGGAGGAGGCGCTCCTCGCGTACGAGCGCTCGGTGCTGACCGCGCTCGAGGAAGTCGAGAACACGCTCGTGGCGTACTTGCGGGAATGGGACCGCCGCAAGTCGGTCACGGCGGCCGTGGACGCCGATAAGCGTGCGGCCACGCTCTCCGAGGATCTCTACAAGAAGGGTCTCGCGAGCTTCCTCGAGGTGCTCGAGTCGCAGCGGAACCTGTACGTCACGCAGGCGGAGCTGGCGCGGAGCGAGGCGGGCGTGTCGCTCGCCCTCGTGGCCTTGTACCGGGCGCTGGGCGGCGGCTGGGAGCCGCAAATTCGGTGAGGTATCCCATGATTCGCAATTGGGGCGGAATGCGGGCCTTGGCTTCCCGGTTGCTCCTGGAATCCACGGGAGAGGACTTGGATGGGTGGAACCATCGCGTGGAGCGCGAGGGTCCTTCCGATGAGAAGATCCTCCGGATCTGGCTGTCGCAGCGGGGCGTGACCGGCTTCACGCAGTCCTATCTCGTCGTCGAGCGATTCGGATACCCGGACGACCTCGCGGTGATCGGGGAGGAGCTCATCGACGGCCAATACAACGATCGGCCCGCGCTGAGGGCCGTGTTCGACCGGCTCGTCAAGGCGGCGACCGCGAACGACAACGTCTCGGTGCAACCGCGCAAGACGCATGTATCCCTTTTCTCTCCGCTTCGAATGTTCGCCCGGCTGGAATCACCTGCGCCGGATCGAATTGACCTGCATCTCCGGCTTGAGGCGATTCCGGCCGGGTCGCGTCTCCAGCCCTCGACCACCTTCGAGAACCTTCCGGCGCGCATCTCCCTGGAGTCGATCGAGGACATCGACGACGAGGTCCTGGAGTGGCTGCAGCAAGCGTACGCGGAGAACACCTGAGGCCAGGGAGTCCAAAGTTCAAGGTTGTCCGAAGCCCGAAGGCCGGAAGCGGAGGCTTGGCGATGGAGAAACTTGTTTCGATTGCAACCGGACTCGCCCTGCTGGCGGGCTGCGCGGAATCTGGTGGGGCGATGCGGAAGGAAGGCGGCGCCATGAACAAGGTCGACGTCAACAGGTCGGTCGTGAAACGCTTCTACCTGGAATGCATCAACAAGCGCCAATTCGATCTGCTGCCGGAATACGTGACGCTGGACGTCGTGAATCACTCCAGCGGGTCCAGGGGCATCGACGCCGTCGGCGCGGCCGCGGAGGACCTTCATCGCGCGTTCGAGAATCTCGAATTCGATGTCGTGGAGGTGATCGGCGAAGGCGACCGCGTCGCGATCCGCTACGTGCTTCGGGGAACTCAAGTGGCCCCGTTCGCCGGACAGCCGCCGACGGGCAAGCCCGTGGAGCGGCCCGGAATCAATTGGTTCCGGTTGAGCGAGGGGCGGATCTCCGAAGTCTGGCTCGGGGTCGACCCGCGAGTCGTGCGGCCTCCCGCGCCGAAAGCAAACTGACCGCGATCATGTCCCGGTGGGCTTCGGCACTCCTTCAAACTTCAGGATGCGGTGGGTCGAGGCGGGATGTCCCCACAACCTGAATTCATAGACCGGACGGCCTTCCCGGGTGGCCCCGGAGGCGCGCCGAAGATGGGAGGC
>DASRJF010000287.1:0-13714 GCA_035649615.1 Planctomycetota bacterium
CCCGGTCTTCACGCGCCCTTGTCCAGGCCGTACTTCTGGAGCTTGTACCGGAACGACCGGAGGCTCATGCGAAGGGACTGGGCCGCCTTCGTGTAGTTGCCGCCCGCGCGCCGGAGGGCCTCCTTGAGGTGGCGGATTTCGAGCTGGGCGACTTCGCGGTCGAGATCGATCTCGACGGACTCCTCGACCGCAACGACGGAGGTCGTGTCCTGCCGGCCGGCCGCCAGCCCGAGGTCTTCGGCGGTGAGCTCGCGGCCGCCCGAGAGCGCGACGGCGCGCTGGATGGCGTTCTCCAGCTCGCGCACGTTGCCGGGCCAGTCGTACCGCTCGAGCGCGGCGCGCCCGCCCTCGCTGAACCGCACGACGTCCTTCTTCATCTCGCGCGCGAAGTTGCGCAGGAAGTGGCCCGCGAGGAACGGGACGTCCTCGCGGCGGTCGCGGAGCGGGGGGAGCTTGATCGAGATCACGTTCAGCCGGTAATAGAGGTCGCCGCGGAACTTCCCCGCGTCGACGTGCTCCTTGAGGTTCCGGTTCGTCGCCGTGATAAAGCGCACGTCGACGGAGTGCGTCTTCGCGCTCCCGACGGGCTTGAACTCGCGCTCCTCGAGGGCGCGCAGGAGCTTCACCTGGAGCGGCAGGCTCATCTCGCTGATCTCGTCCATGAAGAACGTCCCGCCGGCGGCCGATTCCATGAGTCCGGTCTTGTCGGTGACGGCGCCCGTGAAGGCGCCGCGCACGTGGCCGAAGAGCTCGCTCTCCATGAGCGTCTCGGTGATCGCGCCGCAGTTGAGGGCGACGAACGCCTTCGTCCCGCGGGCGGAACCGGCGTGCAGGGCGCGCGCGACGAGCTCCTTGCCGGTCCCGCTCTCGCCGTGGATGAGCACGGTCGAGTCGGTCGGCGCCACCTTCCGGATCAGCTCGCGCACCTCGCGGATCGGCGGGCTGTCGCCGAGGAGGTGGCCGATCGACCGCATCGACTCCTCGTGGGAGCAGGCGAGGCGCGCGGAGGATTCCTTGACGGCGAGGGCGCGGGAGACCGTCGCGCGCAGCCCCGCGCGGGTGTCGAGGGGCTTGTTGAGATAGTGGAAGGCGCCCAGCCGCATCGCCTCGACGGCGCGATCCCACGACGAATAGGCGGTCATGACGACGACCAGGGCGTCGTCGCGGACCTTCTTGATCTCGCGAAGGAGCTCCAGGCCGTCCATCTCCGGCATCTTGAGGTCCTGGATGACGAGATCGAACGGATCCGCCTTGTACTGGTCCAGCGCCTTGCGGGGACTGGTCTCGGTCTCCACGTCATATCCCTCCTTGCGGAGGGCGATCGACAGCACTTCGCAGATGGAGAGCTCGTCGTCGACGATCAGGATGCGCGGTTTCCCGGGGGAGCCGTCCGGGGCTTTGCCCGCGGTCCGGGATTCCTCGGATGGGGCGGGGCGTCGGGAGGTCATTGAGGGAAGTGATTGTAGGCGGGTTTCGCGCCCCCTGCCAGTGCCCCGTGGCGGAACCGGCGCCGATCGAGGCGCGGTCCCGCCGAATTTTCGAACTGTGACTTGATATTCATAACTTATAAGTCATAATTTACAAGTTGAGGGAGGGGAAGCCGTGCAGCGTCGCAGGGGGAGTCTCGCCGCAGGTCCGCTGGCCGCGGCCGCCATGGCCCTCATGGCCCTCCCGGCCGCCTGGACCCAGCCCCCCCGCCTCGCCCTCAGCTCCGTCCTCGGCTTCTTCTCCGCCCCCGCCGCCTCCTTCGGCCGGCGCCTCGGCGGAGGCCCGACGCCCCCGGCCGCGGAACTCCTCCAGCAGCTCGAACTCGAGAAGAGCAAGAACCTGGAGCTCACGGCCGCCAACGCCCGGCTGCGGGAGCAGCTCGAAGCCGTGAACGCGGGCCGCTCCACCGTCAAGGACCCCAAGATGACGTTCCTCCCCGCGGGGATCGTCCTCCCGGTCGACTCCTCGCAATGGCGCCGGACCTTCGTCATCGACAAGGGGACCCGCCACGGCGTGGCGCGGGGCATGCCCGTCCTCTGGCACAACCACCTGATGGGGTTCATCGCCGACGCGGGGCCGGGATCGAGCCGCGTCGCGCTCATCACCGACCCCAAGATCGCCGTCGGGGCGATGGCCGTCGCTCGAACGGCCGAGGGCGCCGCCCGGCCCTCGCGGGACCTCTGCATCCTGGAAGGGACGGGGGCCGCCGCGGCCTCTTTGAAGTGGGCCTCCGCCGACGCGACCGCCGGGGATGGGGCGACCGTCGTGACCAGTCCCGACCCGGCGCGGGGAGTGCCCGAGGGTCTCCTGCTCGGCCGCGTGACGGGCGTCTCGCGGAGCCGCGGCCCCTTCGCCCGCCCCCAGGTCCAGCCGTTCGTCGACCTCCGCGGCGTCGATTCCGTCCTCGTCCTCGTGAAGCTCGAGGACGGACGGCCGTGAATTCCTTCAGCCCGGTCCGGCTCCTCGCCTTCGCGGCGGCGGCGCTGGTCCTGGAGTTGACGCTGCTCGCCCACTGGGCCTGGGCGGGGGCGCGCCCCGACCTCCTCGTTCCCCTCGTCGCGTTCGCCGCCCTCTTCGCCGCCGAGCCGTCCCGCGCGCTGGGATCGGCCTGGGCCATCGGCCTGATGCGCGACCTCGGCACCGCCGGACCCCTCGGCCAGTACGCGCTCATCTATCTCGTGATCGCGTGGTCGATCTCCTCGCTGCGCTCCCTGCTCTTCCGCGAGCATCCCCTGACGCAGGCCGCCGTCGGGGGCGTCGCCGCCGCGATCGCGGGCCTGGCGTCGGCCGCCTGCACGGCCGCGTTCGCCGGGGGCATTCCGCTGGGCCTCGTCTTTGCCCGCACGTTCTCGTCCGCCCTCGTCACCGCCCTCCTGGCGCCCGTCGCCGTCACCCTGCTCTCCCGGAACCGGTTCCTGGTGCGCTGATGGAGCGCTCCCGGGTGCTGATCGTCGCGTCCCTCCTCCTCCTGCCCCTGGCCGGGCTCGAGGCGCGCATCCTCTGGCTCCAGGTCCTCCACCCGGGCGGCGCGGCGGGAGACCTCGTGAACCGCTCGATCGACCTCGCCCCGGCCCCGCGGGGGCGCATCCTCGACCGCGCCGGCCGCGTGCTCGCCGAGGACGTCTGGTCGTTCGACCTCCACGTCGTCATCGAGGAATTCGAGAAGCGCCCCTCCGCGCGCGCCGATCTCCTGGTCCTGCTCGGGCGGCCGCCCGCGGAACTGGACGCGGCGCTGGAGGAGATCTACCGCCGGATCGAGAAGCTGATGAGCCAGCGCCCTGAACGCGAGCGGCCCAAGATCTTCTCCCGCGAGCGGAAGACGCCCTACCCGCTCTTCAAGTCGATCACCAAGGAAGCGGCGTACGCGATCGAGACCCGCGGCGAGAATTTTCCCGGGCTCGTCGTCCGCGAAGGCCTGCGCCGCCACTACCCGTACCGCGACGTCGGCGCCCACGTCGTCGGCTACCTCGGCCGCGCGAGCGGACTGAAGCGCGAGCAGTTCCAGGAGCTCCTCGAGAAGGGCTACTTCAGCGAGGGGTTCGACGAGCTGATCGGCGAAGAGGAAGTGGAGCTGCTGGCGCGGCGCGGCCTGTTCGACGGGACGATGACCCCGCGCGACGGCGTGGAGCGGACGCACGACGACCGGCTGCGCGGCCACCCGGGCTTGATCATCCTCGAGCGCGACCCCGCCACCGGGAAGAAGAACTGGGTGGGCCTCGCCCCGCCCCGGCAGGGCGAGGACGTGACCTTGTCGATCGACATCGAATTGCAGAAGGACCTCGCGGCGATCCTCGGAGAGGCGCGCGGTGAAGACGGCCAGGCAAAGGTCGCGTCGGCGATCGTGGCTGATCCGGAGACCGGCGCGATCCTCGCCCTGCAGTCGAGCGCGTCGTTCGATCCGAACGCGTTCATACCGCCGACGCGCTCCGACCAAGTGGACGCCTACCTGAAGTCGCCGCAGAACCCGCTGCTCAACCGGTTGGTGAAGTCGGACATCGTCCTCGGCTCGATCTTCAAGATCGCGACGTCGATCGCCGCGCTCGAGAAGGGCCACGTCCGCCCCCAGGATTCGTTCCTGTGCGCGGGGCGCTACCGGCCCGAGCTTCCCGGCACCAACTGCTGGATCTGGAACAAGCACGGCGGCATGCACGGGGAAGTCAAGCTGGCGGAGGCGCTGGAGCAGTCGTGCAACTGCTACTTCTACGCGCTGGGCGACCGGATGCCCCTGCGCGATGTCGCGGAGTGGGCGTCGCGGCTCGGGTTCGGCGAGCGCACCGGGATCGACCTTCCGGCGGAATGGGGCGGCAAGCTTCCCCGGCCCGACGAGAAACGCTACGCGCGCTGGCGGCCGGGCGACAGCTACTCGCTGTACATCGGCCAGCACGAGCTGACGGTCACCCCCGTCCAGGTGCTCAAGATGATCTGCGCCGTCGCCAACGGCGGATCGGCGGTGACGCCGGCCCTCGCGATGGGCGGTCCCCCGCCGCGGTCGCTGGGCCTGAAGCCCTCGACCCTCGCGACGGTCCGCGAGGGGTTGAAGGCGGTGGTGCACGGCGAGCGCGGCACGGCCCACCAGACCGATTTGAGGAACGTCGACGCGGCCGGCAAGACGGGGTCCGCGACGTTCAATGCCCGCGAGCACAAGTCGCACGCGTGGTTCGCGGGATACGCCCCGGCGGACAAGCCGCGGTTCGCGATCGTCGTGCTCGTCGAGGACGGAGGCAGCGGCGGCCACACGGCCGCGCCGCTCGCGGCGAAGATCGCGGCCCGCGTCATGGCGGAGGCGCCCCCGAAATGAAACTCCGGCGCCTCGACTGGCCGCTCCTCGGCGCGGCGCTGCTCCTCTCGGGGTTCGGCCTCTATTCGCTCGCGACGCTCGCCGCCCCCGCGAACCTGTCCAGCGTCTCGGTCACGAGCGCGCACGTCATCAAGCAGGCGATCTTCTTCGCCGCGTCGCTGGGGATCGCGATCCTGCTCCTGGTCCCGGGGTACCCGGTGACGCGCCGCTTCGCCTACCCGCTGTACGTCGCGTGCGCGGTGGCCCTCGTGGGCCTGCTCCTCTTCGGACCCTACACGCGCGGGGCGCGCGGGTGGATCCCGCTGGGGCCGATCAGCCTCCAGCCCGCGGAGTTCATGAAGCTCGCGTTCGTCTTCGCGATCGCCCGCTGGCTCTCCTTCGCGAAGGACCTCGGGTCGTGGCGCGCGCTGGCGGCGCCGCTCCTCCTGGCCGCCGTGCCGACGGCCCTCGTCTTCATCCAGCCGGACCTCGGCAACGCCATGCTCTTCTTCCCGGTGCTCCTCGCGATGCTCTTCGTCGGCGGGGCGCCGCGGAGGAAGCTCGCGGCGCTCGTGATCGTGGCGATCGTCGCCGTCCCGTTCGTCTACCAGTTCGGCATGAAACCCTACCAGCGCGACCGGCTGACGGGCTTCCTGCGGACCGAGAAGGACCTCTCCTACCAGCAACTCCAGTCCGTGGCGGCCGTCCGGTCCGGCGCGTTCTCGGGACGCGACCTCCCCGAGGGGTTCAACCACTCCATCCACATTCCCGACCGCCATACCGACTTCGTCTACTCCATCGTCGCCGAGGAGCTGGGATTCCTCGGGTCGTCGGCCGTGCTGCTCCTGTTCGGGATCTTCTTCCTGCAGGCGGGCCGCATCGCGCTTCGCACGGCGGACCCGTATGGACGACTCGTCGTCGTCGGATTGACGGTCTTCTGCGGCCTGCAGGTCTTCATCAACGTGGGCATGAACATCGGCGTCGCGCCGATCACCGGGCTGACGCTGCCGTTCGTCTCGTACGGCGGGTCGTCGCTGCTCACGTGCTTCCTCTCGCTGGCGGCGATCCTCAACGTGGGTGTGCGGTGGGTCCCGACGTTCTCGGGTCGCGACATGGACCGGGGGCACGTCTCGATCCGGGGGTTCAACCCGTCCCCTTTCTACTGGTTCCGGCTGGGAGCCCGCTGAACAGCCCCCTGCCTTCTGCCTTCTGCCCTCTGCCTTCTGCCCTCTGCGTTCTGCCTTCAGCGGGGGGTGCCCTGCCGATGGCTGACGGCGGAAAGCTGACAGTTGAACTCCAAACTTATATGATGCGGTTCTCCCACGGATGGCCACGATGACCGGACACGCGCAGACCCCCGGCAACGGCGAGCTTGAATTCGGCCAGATCCTCGTGAAGCTCAACAAGGCGACGCAGAACCAGGTCAACAAGTGCCTGGAGCTGCAGGCCAGGATTGCCGCGGAAGGGAAGAATCCGGTTCCGCGCCTCGGTGAGCTCCTGGTCAGCCACGGCTACGTGGACGAGAAGACCGTGGAGCTTGCGTTGAGCATCCAGCGAGGCGTGCCAGGCTAGTGTCGCATCCAAATTGATTCACTCGGTAGCCACGCGGTCCCTATGGATGCGACATCTGTTGGAAGTTCGGAGTTCTGGGTCCTGAGTTCGTTCAGAGTTCTTCGTTCACCGTCCGCTCCGCACCCGGAACTTCGAACGAACGCTGAACGCAGCACTCAGAACGTTGAACTTCTGATCGGCCCTTTCGAGCTTCAGGTTCTTCAACGGCCAGAATCGAACTTGATGCTTCACCAGGCCCCCTTCCTGATTCCTAATTCCTCATTCCTAATTCCTAATTCCTAATTCCAGATTCCCCCGCAGTCATGTAACATCCACCCCCGCCCATGTTCCCCGAACTGCTCCGGCTCCCGATCATCGGCCTGCCGATCAACTCGTACGGCTTCATGATCATGATCGGCTTCCTCCTGGCCGCGTACATCGCGGTCCGGCGGGGCCGCCCGCAGGGCGTGGACAGCGACCTGCTCCTCGACGTCGGGATCATCGGCCTTCTCGCGGGGATGGTCGGGGCGAAGATCAACCATATCCTCCAGTTCGCGGAGGAATACGGCGCGAAGCCCGGGGTCCCCGGGGCGCTGGAGATTTTCAACCTCGGCGACGGCCGGCTGAACTGGCTCGGCGGCCTCCTCCTCGGCCCGATCCCGTTCGTCTTCTGGTACCTGCGGACGAAGGGGCGCGAGAAGATCGACCTCTGGTCGTGGCAGAACGGCGTGCTGCTCCTGCTGACCCTCCTCTTCGCCCTGCTGGGAACGCGGGCGCTCGCCCTGTACCAGTACCGCGACCAGTACAGCTGGAGATTCATTACCGGCTTCCAGGGCGGGTTCGTCCTCTACGGCGGCCTCATCGGCGGCATCCTCGCGGCGGCCACCTACGTCAAGATGCGCGGCGAGCGGATCGGGCGCATCGGCGACCTCGCGGCCCCGGGGATGATGATCGGCATCGCGTTCGGGCGCATCGGGTGCTTCCTCAACGGATGCTGCTACGGGAGGATCACCGAGGGGTTCCTGGGGATCAAGTTCCCGTCCGGGAGCTACCCGTTCCGCGAACACCGCAACGACGGGAAGATCGGGCCCGAGGCCACGGAGTCCGCGCCGGTCCTGCCCACGCAGCTCTTCGAAACGTTCGCCGCGCTCGGCCTCTTCTTCGTGCTGTCGTGGTACGACCGCCACAAGAAAAGGAACTCGGGGGAGACGGCGCTCCTCGCGGGCGTGCTCTACCCCGCGTGGAGGTTCATCGTCGAGTTCATGCGCGACGATCCGAGGGGCGACCGCATCATCGGGCTGACCTACTCCCAGTTCGTCAGCCTCATCGTGTTCGCCCTCTGCGGGACGGCCTTCTACTTCCGGCGCCGCCAGTCGCCGCCGCTGGAAGGCACGCCGGGGGACAAGATTCCGTCCGCCAAACCGGTCCCGACTTAGTACCCTCCGCCTTCCTCATTCCAGATTCCACATTCCAGATTCCTTCCCCTATGATCTGGGAATGAAGGGCCGGCACGTCGTCATCCTGATGTTCGTCTTCGGCCTCTCCCTCCTGGCGATCCTCTTCCGCGTCCTCCCGACGGCGAAGCCGCCGGTCCGACCCGAGCCCGGCCCCACCACTTTCGATCCCCCGCCTCCGCCCCAGCCGCCCCCGCCGGAAGCCAAGGACTCAGGGACGATCGAGGTCTTCGTGAAATCGAAGGGCGCCCCCGTGCAAGGCGCCGCCGTCTCTTTCCAGTACCTCCGGGGGAACCGGACGTTCCAGATGATGTCGGACGCCGAGGGTCGTTGCCTCGCCGCGCGCGCCGAACCCGGCCCGTGGCGCATCCTCGCCCGGCTGCCGGGCGTGTCAGGCTCTCTCGCGAACACGACGGTCGAGATCGACCGCAAGGTCCGCGTGGATCTCGACCTGGCGGCGTCCGTGACGCTCGAAGGCTACGTGCGCGACCCGGCCGGGAATCCCGTGCCGGGCGCCAAGGTGGCCATGGCGCTGATGGATCCCGCGTTCACCACCCGGACCGATTCGACCGGCCACTACATCATCCGGGACTTGCCCCCCGGGACGCACTCGGTCACGGCCTCGAGCGAACGCCTGCGGCCCCAGACGATTCCCCTCCTGGACCTCACCGCGGCCGGACAAACCGTGCAGCAGCCCTTCGAGCTCCAGTTCGGGGTGTCGCTGACCGGCAAGGTCATCGACGAGACGGGGGCGCCGGTCGCCCGCGCGACGGTCACGGTCTCGAACGAAGTGGCGCGCGTGGTCCGGACGGATGAGAACGGCGACTTCAAGGCGGAGGGCTTGGGCGAGAGCCCGATCACGATTTCGGTCGTGGCCCGCGGATTCGCCCCCGGCGTGCTGCGCGGCGTCACGCCGGGCCCCATCCCCGAGCGGGTGACCCTGATGCGCGGGGCGACGCTCTCCGGACGAATCGACGGGACGCCCGCGGCCTTCACCGTCCATCTCTCGCGCTTCGACGAGGAACTCTCCCGCATGCAGCTGGTCCGGAGCCGGAGCTTCGGCGTCGAGGCGCAAGGGGTCTTCCACGTCCCGGAATTGCCCCGCGGCCGGTACGAGGCCGTCTTCGAGACCGCCGACCACCGGACGCCGGCCCCCCTCGCCTTCACCCTCGAATCGGGTCAGATTTACGACGCCGGGCTGGTCATCCTCGCGAGGAAGTAATTGAACCGGCCCGTTCCTGCCGATGTATACTCCTGAGTCCCCATGAACAAGCGCAAGACGGGAGCCGTCTCGGTCTTCGTCCTGGCCGTCCTCGTCGGATGCCAGGGAGGCGACGCCTCGGAGTCCATCGAAGGCACGCCGACCAAATACAACGCAGTCGTCAAGTACGGGGACCACGACGATCACCCGATCGTGGCCACGACGGAGGATCTCGTCACCAAGGAGGCCGAGGCCGAGCTCGAGAGGCTGGTCAACGAGTACCGGACCTCGCTCCGGCTGGACGGGCTCCGGATCCTGCCCGAGTTGAAGGACCTGGCGCTCGCGCACGCGGTCCACATGGCCCTCCACGAGCCCGCCTTCTTCGACCACCGCAATCCCGAGGGCGACCTTCCCGAGGACCGGGCCCGGACCGCGGAGCGGATCGAGTTCACGGCGATCGGCGAGAACATCGCGGCGGGACAGGCGGCGGCGGAAGCGGTGTTCCGGTCGTGGCTCGACTCGCCCGGCCACCGGGCGAACCTCGAGGATCCGAGGTGGACGCACATGGGCGCGGGCCACGCCGTCCTGCCCGAGTCGCCCTACGTCACCTACTGGACGCTCGACCTCATCCAGAAGTAGTTCGCCGTTCACCGTTGGCCGTTACGTTTCCCGTTCACCGTTCACCGTCTCCCGCCTGCGTGTGAGATCGGCGTTGAAACGGGTGGGAACTGGGCGGTGCAAAACGGCAGACGGCTGACGCGACGGCGAACAGCCAACGGCGGACGATCTAGAGAAGTTCCTTGATCGGCTTCCCGCCGTAGCTGTACTTCACTTTCCGCTGGTTGACGATGTAGTGGTCGTTCTCCGGTATCCCGATCAGCTTGTAGACCGTGGCGAAGAGCTCGGGGACGGTCACCGGACGGTCCTGGATCTCGCAGCCGCTCTTGTCGGTCGCGCCGACGATCCGGCCGCCGACGCCGCCGCCGGCCATCGCCACCGAGAACGCCTTGCACCAGTGGTCGCGGCCGTTCGTCGCGTTGATCTCGGGCGTGCGGCCGAACTCGCCCATCCACAGCACGATCGTATCCTTGAGCATGCCCTTCTGGTCGAGGTCCTTGATCAGCGTCCCCATGCCGGGGTCGAGCTGTTCCCGGACGTTCTTGGTCACGGCGTCGAAATTGTTGACGTGCGTGTCCCAGCCGCCGAGGCCCACCTCGACGAACTTCACGCCCGCCTGCACGAGCCGGCGCGCGAGCAGGCAGTTCTGCCCGAAGTAGCCGCCGTACTCCTTGCGAAGATCTTCGGACTCCGTCTTCAGGTCGAACGCCTTGAGGAGCGGCGTGGTCATCAGGTCCTCCGCCTTCTGCACGGCGGTGCGGACCTTGTCGATCTCGCGTCCCTCGCGGCGACCCTCGAACTCCTCGTTCTGGGCGTCGAGCAGCTCCTCCCGCGACTTCTGGTGATCGGGGGAGATGCCGCCGGCGCGCATGACGTTGGGCACGGGATTGTCGACGTTGTTGACGGTGAAGGCCTGGAACTCCTCGCCGAACGACGACGACTGCGGAATCGGCGGGGGCGAAACCGCCACGAACGACGGCAGGGGGAAGCCCTTGGGCGTCAGCTTGGCGGCCACGACCGTTCCCATCGCGGCGAAGTCCTGGCCCGGGATCGGCGAGAAGCACGTGTGCAGGAGGTGGGCGCCCCGCTCGTGGGCCGCCTCCATGGTCGTCACCGCGCGCATCACCGCGATGTGCTTCATTTGCTTCGCGATCCGTTCCATCGGCTGGGCGAGCTGGATGCCGCGGATCGAGGTCTCGACCGCCTTGAAGGGGCCCGCGTTCTTGTGGCCGGGCTTGGGATCCCACGTATCGAGCTGGCTCGGTCCCCCGCCCATCCAGAGGACGATGACGGATTTTCCGGAGCCGCCCGCGACGGTGTCCTGGTCCTGGGCGAACGCCGGGAGGTGGACGCCCGCCGCGGACGCCGCGGCGGCGCCGAGTCCGAACCGGAGGAAATGGCGGCGCGACACGCCCACGCCGGGCGTCGCGCAATCGCTGCAGGTCGTCATGCCGCGTCCCCCGATTAATGGCGGGTCAGGAATTCCGTCGAGTTGATCAGGGTCCAGATCATGTCCTGGAGTCCGGCGTCGCCCTGCTTCCGTTCGAGCCACCCGGCCCAGCGGGAGACTTCCTGTCCGACGGGCTTCCGGTTGAGGACGGTGAGGAAGACGAGCTCCACCTTCTCGGCGGGCGAGCCGGCCAGCTGGGCCGCGGCCGTCACCGTGCCGCCGGGATTGCGGATCATCTGCTGGAAGATCTCGCCGTTGCGGACCAGGAGCATCTGGCGCGAGTTGCCCGGCAGGGGCGTGACCTCATTCCAGGGCGCGCCGGGTCCATAGACGAGGTTCATCTGACCCGCGTACCACGCCCACCAGGCGGGCATCGGCGCGACGCCGCGATCCGGCGCGGTGTCGCCTCCCCGCGTCGCCATGTAGACCGACGTGAAGAGCTGCTCGGCCGTGAGCGCGCGGAGCGTCGAGCGCGCGTAGTCCTTCACGTCGCCGGGCTCGGTCCGGGACGAGGCGAGCTGGTAGCCCTTCGAGGCGCAGATGCCGCGGACGAGTTTCTTGAGCGAGTAGCGGTTCTTCTCCGAAGAGAAGTCCGACGTCAGCTTCTCGAGCAGGTCGGGGATCGACGCCTTGTTCTTCTGGTTGAAATCGTACGACGGGTGGACGAGGGCCCGGCCCATCAGCCACTCCCACACGCGGTTCGACAGGTTGCGCGCGAGCTGGTTGTGGCTCTTCGACGAGAGCAGCACCGCGAGCGATCTCATGCGGGCCTCGTGGCTCCCCACTTGCCCGCCGAAGAGGAACGTCGGCTTGAGCTGGCCGCCGGACTCCGGATTCGTCAGCTCGGGGGCCTTGTCAACCTCGAGCAGCTCGACCTCGTCGCAGTCGTTTCCCATCGACGGCGTGCCGCCGGAGTCTAAGCACGTCACCTTCTGGCGGGTGAAGAACCCGGACAGGCCGTAGAAGTCCTCCTGCGTCCACCGGTCGAAGGGATGGTCGTGACACCGCGCGCACGAGACGCTGATGCCGAGCCACGTCTTCGAGACCCGGTCGGCGAATTCGAAGTACTGCGCGTCGCCGTTCCACATGGACAGCTTGTAGACGATCATCGCGTTCTTGTCGCTGCGGCCCTTCGCCTCGAGGAGTTCGCCCAGGAGGTTCGGGATCGGCGTGTCCTTGGCGACGCGGTCCTGCAGGACGTCGAGGAATTCGCCCATCATGCGGCGCGAGGTCTGGTAGTTGAAGTTCTTGCCCGGGTAGATCCGGACGTCCTGGTAGTTCGTGAAGAGGATGTTCGCGAGGCGGCGCGACCAGAAGCGGGCGTATTCGGGGGACGCGAGGTACTCGTCGATCTTGGCGAGGCGCTTCGAGGGGGAATCGGAGTCGAGGAAGGCGCGGGTCTCGGCGAGTCCCGGGGGCCGGCCGCGCAGGTCGAGGGAGAGGCGGCGGAGGAACTCACCGTCCTCGCAGACCGGGGCGGGATCGCTCTTGGGTTCCTTTTTCCACCGGGCTTCCAGCGAGCGGTCGATGGCGGCGGCGAGGTCCGGAGGGGCGAGGAGTTTCTCCTGGGCGGGCGCGATGAGCGCCAAGGACAGGACGAGCAGGATCCCCGCGGTCTTCATGCGTGCACCCCCGACCACCACCCAATCCGCTCTGGAAATCATACGACACGGACGCGGATTGTTCCGCATGAAAAAGGGGTGATCCGGGGGTGGGCTTCCAGCGCCGGAGGTGGCCGGCTGTCATCCGTCGACGGTCATCCGTCATCGTCCGGTGGACCGGCGTGTTCGTGGACGGGTGGAACCAGGCAGAGCCGGGATCTCTTTAAAATAAAAAAAGGACGGCGGTGGCTGCTTTCAAACGGTCTCGCGACCGTGTCCGGCATAAGGAGATGAGGGTCCCACTCTGTGATTTGTGTCATAGAGTCTGGGTGGATGTCCTTCCTCAAGTTCTTCCTCCCTCTCGAGAGAGCGAGGGGTCCTTAGAAAGGAGGTGATCCAGCCGCAGATTCCCCTACGGCTACCTTGTTACGACTTAGCCCTCCTCACACGTCTTACCTTGGACCGCGCCCTCCTTGCGGTTGGGCCACGGGCTTCAGGTACTCCGTGCTTGGGTGGCTTGACGGGCGGTGTGTACAAGGCTCGGGAACATATTCACCGCGGCGTGGCTGATCCGCGATTACTAGCGATTCCAGCTTCACGGAGGCGAGTTGCAGCCTCCGATCCGTACTGAGGCCGGTTTTTTGAGATTGGCTCCCGCTCGCGCGTTGGCAACCCTTTGTACCGGCCATTGTAGCACGTGTGTTGCCCCGGACATAAGGGCCATGATGACTTGACGTCGTCCCCACCTTCCTCCCATTCAGCACGGGCAGTCCTGCTAGAGTGCACCCTTTCGGGTTTGCAACTAACAGCAAGGGTTTCGCTCGTTACAGCACTTAAGCTAACATCTCACGACACGAGCTGACGACAGCCATGCAACACCTGATGAAGGCTCCCCTTTCGGGGTCGTTACCGTTTCCGGTTCCTACCACCTCCACTTCAAGCCCGGGTAAGGTTCTTCGCGTTGCATCGAATTGAACCACATGCTCCACCGCTTGTGCGAGCCCCCGTCAATTCCTTTGAGTTTTAACCTTGCGGCCGTACTCCCCAGGCGGGACACTTAACGCGTTAGCTGCA
>DASRJF010000288.1:0-4019 GCA_035649615.1 Planctomycetota bacterium
GGCTTGGAGCTTGAAGCCTGGAGCGTGAAGCTAGATACTCCCGCCATGGCCTCGCTTCTCATGGAGCAGTACGCGCGGATCAAGAGGAACCATCCCGGCGAGATCCTGCTTTTCCGGCTGGGCGATTTCTACGAGATGTTCCACGAGGACGCCCAGGCCGCCTCCCGCGTCCTCGGCATCGTCCTGACGTCGCGCGCGAAGGGCGAGGGCAAGATCCCCATGTGCGGCGTGCCGGCCCACTCGGCCCAGTCCTACATCGACCGCCTGCTCAAGGCGGGCCACCGCGTCGCCGTCTGCGAGCAGATGCAGGATCCGGCCGACGCCGACGGAGTCGTCGACCGCGCCGTCGTGCGGGTGATCACGCCGGGCACGCTCGTCGAGGAGTCGATCCTCGACGCCAAGCGCGCGAACCACCTCGCGGCCGTGGCCTTCGACGGAGATCGGTGCGGCCTCGCCTGGGCGGACACCTCGACGGGCCGGTTCCTCGCGCGCGAGATCGAGTCGTCCCGGCTCCTCGACGAGGTGGCGCGGCTCGCGCCGGCCGAAACGCTTCTGCCCACGACGGCGGCCGAGTCGCTGCCCGAGCGCCTGCGCGCCGCGTCGGGGGGCATCGTCACGCCCTGGCACGACTGGGTCTTCGACATCTCGTCCGGGCGCGAGGCGCTCCAGGAGCATTTCGGCGTCGCGACCCTCCGCGGGTTCGGCTGCGACGAACTGACGATCGGGCTCGCCGCGGCGGGCGCGCTCCTGGCCTACCTGAAGGAGACCCAGCGCGGGCCCCTCCTCCACGTGCGCCGGATCGAGCTTTACCGCGAATCCGGGCGCATGATCCTGGACGCCGCGACCCAGTCCGCCCTCGAGCTGCGCCAGACCTCGCGGGGCGACCGGGCCGCCTCGCTCCTGGCCTCCCTGGATCGCACCTCCACGGCCATGGGCGCGCGGCTCCTCGGGGACTGGGTGATGTCGCCCCTCGCCGAAGTCGTTCCGATCCGGGAGCGGCAGGACGCCGTGCAGGAGCTCGTCTCGGACCGGCGCCGCCGGGACGACTTGTCCAAGGACCTGGGCGCCGCGTGCGACCTCGAGCGCGTGCTCGCCCGCGTCGGCACGGGACGGGCCCATCCGAGGGACCTCGCCGCCCTGCGCGACACGCTCGGCCTCATCCCGAATCTCCGGAAGAGTGCGGCGGAGCTGCGATCGCCGCTCGCGAAGCGCGTCGCGGGCGGCCTGGGCGATCACTCCGACCTTCGCGATCTCCTCGCGAGCGCGCTCGTCGACGAGCCGCCCCACCTCCTCACGGAGGGCGGCCTGATTCGAGAGGGCTACCACGAGGAGCTGGACCGCGTCCGGGGGATCGCGAAAGACGGCAAGGGCTTCCTCGCCGCCTTCCAAAGGGACGAGATCGCGCGGACGGGCATCGGCTCGCTCAAGGTCGGTTTCAACCGGGTCTTCGGCTACTACATCGAAATCACGAACGTCCACCGCGAGAAGATCCCCGCCGGGTACATCCGCAAGCAGACGCTGAAGAACGCGGAGCGGTACATCACGCCGGAGCTGAAGGACCACGAGACGCAGGTGCTGCACGCCGACGCGGAGTCGAAGGATCTCGAGCGGCGTCTCTTCATCGAGCTGAGGGACCGGACCGCCGCGCACATGGACGCGCTCCAGGGGACCGCCCGCGCCCTCGCGGAGCTCGACGCCCTGCTGTCGCTCGCTTCCGCCGCGGAAGCGCACGGCTGGACGCGGCCGGAGCTGACCGACGAGGCCGCCCTCGACATCCGCGACGGACGCCACCCGGTGCTCGAGGCCCTGCTCGCGGACCGGTTCGTCCCGAACGACACGGTCGTCCCGGAGGAGGCGCGCATCCTCCTGATCACGGGCCCGAACATGGCGGGGAAGTCGACGTACCTCCGCCAGACGGCGCTGATCGTCCTGATGGCCCACATGGGGAGCTTCGTGCCCGCGACGTCGGCGCGGATCGGCCGGGCGGACCGCATCTTCGCGCGGGTCGGCGCCTCGGACGACCTGGCGCGGAACGCGTCGACCTTCATGGTCGAGATGAGCGAGACCGCGAACATCCTGAACCACGCGACCGACCGGAGCCTGCTGATCCTGGACGAGATCGGCCGCGGCACGAGCACGTTCGACGGGGTCTCGATCGCGTGGGCCGTGGTCGAGCACCTCCACAACCGGACGAAGGCGCGGACGCTTTTCGCGACGCACTACCACGAGCTGACCGACCTGGCGCGGGCGCTCAAGGGGGTCCGCAACCTCCACGTCGCCGTGCGGGAGTGGGGCGACAGCGTCCTGTTCCTCCACAAGATCCTCGAGGGGCCGACGGACCGCAGCTACGGCATCCACGTGGCGCGGCTCGCCGGCCTGCCGCGGGAGGTGATCGAACGGTCGAAGGTCATCCTGCAGGGGCTGGAGGCGCTCACGCTGGCGGAGGGAGATCGCCCGCGCCTCGAAACGCGCAAGCCCAGGAAGGGGGAGTTGTCCCAGCTCGCGCTGTTCTCCAAGTCCGCGCCGCCGCCCAAGCCCTCGCCGATCGAGGAGGCCCTTCGCGCGATCGACGTGAACGGCCTCACGCCCGTCCAAGCGATGGCCAGGCTCGCCGAGCTGGTGGAGCAGGCGCGCAAGCTGAAGGCCGGGCGCTGAGAAAAGCACCCGGCATTCTGCCGTCGGCGATCGGCGTCAGATGCTGTCAGCGTTGAAGCGTCCGGCGGCTGATGGCTTACCGCTGAGCGCCTCTGACGCCGACGCCCGACCGCCAATCACGGAGCGCACCGGGACTGGAACGCGCCCGGGTCACCCATTCCGCGTAGGCGATCCAGTTCGCGCTCGAACTTCGTGTACCGTCCCTCGACGTCAAGGGCGACGGCGCGGACGCGAGGGGTTCCGCGGCCGGGCCCTTGGCGCGCGCCTTGGAGGCGCCGCGCCCGGTCATATTCCCTCCAGCAGGCGCAAGGCGGTCGCGATCAGCGGTGCCGCTTCCTCTTCCGTGAGCGTCCCCTCGTCGACCAAGTCCATCACCTGCTCGATGAAGGCTTCGAGTTGCGCCCTCGCCGCGGAGGTGTGGCCGGCGTCCAGCGCGCGCAGGGCGTTCTCCAGGTGATTGGAGATCGCTCGCGCCGGCCCGTGGCCGAGCGTGCCGGAGGTTTCCAGATCGCTGATGGCCTCGCCGAGATCCGCGACCTCCTCGGCCGCCGGGACCGTCGACCCGGGCTGGAGGTCCGCGTCGGTGATCCAGTCGCTGATCTGCCACGTGACGCCCGCTGCGTTGATCTGCACGACGCAGACGACCTTGAAGTGCAGGCGGCCGTCGTCGTCCCCGATGAGCGACAGGGGAATGACGACGTCCAGGCCGTCCTCATGGAAGGCGATGTCAATGTCCGATTCGATCAAGATGAGGCCCGTCGCCCCGGGGGCGACTTGGATGAGCCTCGCCTTGCCGCTGAAGGCGGAGCCCTCCGTTTCGACGAAGTAATCCGGGCCGATCACCTCGGCGTCGGTGACCCCGTTGGACGTTGTCCCGGGCCACCCGGTCGATGGATCCTTGTCCGTGTCCAACGAGAACTGGACTTTGGTGTCACCCGCGTAAGTTCCGGGATCGAACCGGGCCGTGAGCTGGACCTGGCCGTCCGCGATCTGCACGCTCGCGTAAACCAAGTCCGGGGCCGGCTTCGATGTCGGTTCCCACGGCCATTGAATCGAATCGCCGGCGGGATCGGAGATTTCCCCGAAGAATTCCGTCACCGGCGCGGACGCGCTGCGTGAGTCGGCGGCGGCCCACGAAAGAAGCGCCACACCCGCCGCGAATGACCTAAGCACTGGTTTCATGAGATTCTCCTTCCAGTTCAGTAATGTCTTGGAGATCCAGCCCTGCCCTGGGGCGTCACACTCCCTCCAGGCGGGCAATGAGAGCGTCGATCAGCGCCCGGACCTGCATCTGCGCCTCGCTGTCCGTGATCCAGTCGTTGTTGTCGGGATCCGGACTCTCGGTCGTGCAGCCATCCACGCGC
>DASRJF010000289.1:0-4812 GCA_035649615.1 Planctomycetota bacterium
ACTTCAAGCCCGGGTAAGGTTCTTCGCGTTGCATCGAATTGAACCACATGCTCCACCGCTTGTGCGAGCCCCCGTCAATTCCTTTGAGTTTTAACCTTGCGGCCGTACTCCCCAGGCGGGACACTTAACGCGTTAGCTGCAACAGAGAAAGGTGAACCCTCCTCCATTCAGTGTCCATCGTTTACAGCCGGGACTACCAGGGTATCTAATCCTGTTTGCTCCCCCGGCTTTCGCACCTCAGCGTCAGGGACATGCCAGTCGCGCGCTTTCGCCTCCGGCGTTCCTCCTGATATCTACGCATTTCACCGCTCCACCAGGAGTTCCCGCGACCCCTCATGCCCTCGAGCCAGGTATTTTCAATTGCCGTTCCGACGGTAGGCGTCGGGATTCCACAACTGATTTGCCTGGCCGCCTACGTGCCCTCTACGCCCAGTAAATCCGAACAACGTTTGCACTCTCCGTCTTACCGCAGCTGCTGGCACGGAGTTAGCCGGTGCTTCTTCCTGTGGTTAAGTCAGAGTTCGTCCCACATGAAAGGGGTTTACAACCCGAAGGCCTTCATCCCCCACGCGGCGTCGCTGCGTCAGGCTTTCGCCCATTGCGCAATATTCCCTACTGCTGCCATCCGTAGATGTCGGGGCCGTGTCTCAGTCCCCGTGTGGCCGGTCGACCTCTCAGTCCGGCTACCCGTCATCGCCTTGGTGGGCCGTTACCCCGCCAACTAGCTGATAGGCCATGAAGCGCTCCATCCGCGTCTTGCGACTTTCACCGCAGCGACAGGCATCGCCGCGGCCGTATCCGGTATTAGCCCAGCTTTCGCTGGGTTATTCCGAACGGAGGGGTACGTTCTTCATGTCATACGCACCCTTTCGCCGCTGTACTCCGGGTATTGCTACCCGTTTCTCGCTCGACTTGCATGTATTAGGCACGCCGCCAACGTTCGTTCTGAGCCAGGATCAAACTCTTCAATCAAATCTTCTCTCGAAGACTTGACGAAGGCATTTGACCTTATTGATTCATCTCACGTTTCCGCGAAATGAAGCACCAAATTGCTGTTCGGTGCATAGGTTAAAACCCAGTACGCTCCGATCGCCTGGCGGTTCGACTCGGCACTTTCATGCCTCGCTCACCGCAGGGATCCTTGCATAGGGTCTCATCCCCTACCATCCGCCGTCCCGTGGTAGACAGGTCGGCAGAGGTAGAGTGGCTTTTAGACAAGCTTGGCTCTACCTGATTTTCAGAGATCGCGGGCCCGGCGGAAGTGAACCGCAGGACTTTCGCCGCGGTCAGCGGCGAGGGGGGGATTATGGCGACCTGAGTGACGAGAGTCAAGGGAGAAACGTCAACCGTCTGACGTTTACCGTCACGTCCGCCGTTCACCGTTGTCCGTTGCCGGCCGAGGTGCGGCGGACGGATGACGGTGAACGTCACGGCAAACGGCGAACGGTGAACGTCGGCGCCCTAGAACCCGACTTCGATGAACAGCCCCACGGCCCACGTGATGTAGTGGTTGTTGTCCCACGAGTACGACGCGTCCGCCCCCGCCCTCACCGTGTCGACCGGAGTCCACGTCGCCCGCGCGTCGATCATACTTCCGTCCGTCACCACGGTCTTGTCCGTCGTGTCGATCGGAAGCGTCGGATCGAACAGGTGCGACCCGGGATTCACGCGCTCCTTCGTCGACGTGTGCGTCGCCTGGTACCGGGCGCTGAGCATCCACGCCCCCGGCGGCTCGTACTCGACCTGCGCCCCGACCGTCAGGCGCACCTGGCGGTCGTACGAGTAGTAGAAGGCGACGTCCTCGTCGAAGTCCCCGTAGCGGAAGCGGACGAGCGGACCGACGCGCCATCCGGAGTCGTAGATCCAGCGATGGCGGAACAAGGCGTCGGCCCACCACTTCGAGTTGTCGTCCGAGTACGACGTCGTCCCCACCTCCACCTCGCCCCGGTTCTCATGCCACGCCGGCGTCAGCCCGTCCTTGAACCACGGCGAGTCGTACCGCGCGGTGAACGCGCCGAGCGTCAGCACGTCGAGCTCGTTCGACGGGAAGTCCTTGATCACGAGCGGCGACCGCGACCACGCCAGCGTGAGGACGTGCGCGTCCCACTCCCCCGACGCCCACACCGAGCCCTCGACGAACGTCTCGCCGGAGTCGAAGCTCCACGTCCCGCCCGAGCCGGCGTCGTCGAACCGGCCCGCCCCGAGCCGGCCGCCGATCGTCCAGTGATCGGCGACCTGGTGGCGCGCGCCGATGGAAACGGCGGAGTGGCGGATGTCGTAGTTGTCGTCGTTCGACACCTGGTTGATCTCGCGCGTGGACGTCAGCCGGGCCTCGGCGTCGAGCGCCGTGTCCCGCGAGATCCGCTTGCGCCACGTCGCCGCCAGGACGCTCGTCGCGAGGCGCAGGGTGTCGAGCTCCAGCGCCTGGTCGCGCTCGAACTCCTCGGCGTGGAGGAACGACAGCCGGACGCGCGATTCGCGCGCGCGGCGGACGTTGGCGTGCCCGTCGAGCACCGCCTCGTCCCACGGATCGGCGTCCCGCGCGCGCTCGTACAAGTCCTGCGATTCGCCCCACCGACCCTGCAGGAACTTCACCCGGGCCAGGCCCGCGAGCGCATCCGTGTTCCGCGGATCGCGCGCCAGCACGCGCTCGAACTCCGCCGTCGCGGAGGGGTAATCCCCTTCCCACGCGAACTCCCATCCGAGGCCGATCCGTCCGTTCGCGTGCTCCGGGTCCCGGTCGAGCACCTCCCGGTAGACGGACTTCGCCTCCTCGCGGCGCCCCTGCCGCCGGAGCGCCGTGGCCACGCCCGCGCGCGCGCTCACGTCCTCCGGCTCGACCTCCAGCGCCTTCCGGTAGTGCGTCTCGCCCTCGGCGAACCGCCCGTCCCGGATCGCGAGCTCGCCCAGCAGCTGGAGCGCCTCGACATGGTCCCCCTGGAGTTCGCCGATGCGCTTCGCCGTGTCCATCGCGGCGTACGTCTGGCCGCGACGAGCCTGGATCCGCGCGAGCGCCATGAGGACGTCGACGTTTTCCGGATGGAGCCGCGCCAGGGTCTCGAGGATGGCCGCGGCGGCCGCCTGGCGGCCCAGCGCCGAATCGACCGAGGCGAGACCCAGGGCCGCCTCGACGTGGCCGGGCCGGTCGATGAGGATCTTCTCGAAGACCTTGAGGGCCTCGTCCCGCTCGTGCCTCCACAGGCGGATCCAGCCGTGCCGGATGCGCGCGTCGACGTGGGCGGGATCGATCGCCAGGGCCTTCTCGATTTCCGCGAGGGCGTCGTCCAGCTTGCGCTGGAGCGACAGGACCCACGCCAGGCTGACGCGGGCTTCCATCGAGGCCGGGTTCTTCTCGATGATCCGGCGGAGCTTCTCCTCGGCGGCCGGGAACTGGCGGAGCCGCGCGTGGAGGTCCGCCTGTCCCGCAATCGACTCCGCGTCCCCGGGCTTCAACTCCTCCGCGCGCCGGTAGGCGGCCACCGCCTCGCCGAAACGGCGGAGCTGCTTGAGCGCCGCGCCCAGCGCCGCGAACGCGGGGGCGTTGGTCGACCCGGGCGTGGTCAGCGGCTTGAGGATCTCGACGGCCTCGGCGGCCTTTCGTTCGTCGATCAGCCGGCGCGCGCGATCGACTTCATCCTGGGGGCGAACGACGAAGATGGAAATGAAGCCGAGGAGAATTGGAAGGAGGGTCACGGAAGATCCCCATTCTAGGCCCCGGGGGAAGGTCCATCAAGCCCGGCCTTGCAAGGTTTGGGTTGTCCGCCCCGTCCTCAATGATAGAATGCCGCGCGTCATGAAGCTGGTTCCCGCCCTCCTCCTCCTGGCCTTCGCGGCCTGCCAGTCGTCGTCGGGCAACTCCTCCGTGGACAGCGCCGAGGCGATCTTCAAGGCGCCCAAGGCCTCGACCGGGTCGGGCATCGATCCCGACACGCAGGGGGCCATCATGGACAACCCCTCCGAGGTCAAGTCGCCCAAGCCCGAGCTGGGGCAGGAGCCGAGCTTCCAGTTCAAGGAAATCACGGTCGATCCCAAGGATGCGCGCACGCGCATCGATCTCGTCCGCACGCTGCTGGGCGAGGAGTGGATGCCCATTTCGAAAGTCCCCAAGGGCGACGGCGTCGAAGTCTGGAAATTCATGCGCCGGGACGCCTCGCTGGTCGACGTCGATCCCTTCGGCATCCCCGACATCCACAAGTCGACGAAGGAACCCATCAAGCCGGTGAAGTAGGCACGTCCCGATTCTCGACCCGGTTACCCCGGGAGGTTCATTTCACCCCATGGATTTCGTTCCAACACCATCAAGTACGTGAGTGACCCCAGCCACGCGTGGGTCAGCGCGATCGTGATGAGATTGGGGAACCGCAGGAAGATCGAGGTCCATACCAAGCCCGCTCCGGCGCACAGCGCCGCGAGGGGCAGATCGGGCCAGTGCGCCAGTCCGAAGAGGATCGCCGCGACGGGAATGATCGCCCGCCGGGGCGCGCCCAGCCGGTCGAGGTTGCCCGCGATGAGCGACTGGACGAGGAACTGCTGGCAGAGCCCCCACGCGGGATAGATCACGAAGAGAACCGCGGTCGAGGGCGGGATCGGGATCCAGCCCTTCCAGCTCCGCCACGCGAGGATCGCGGCGCTCACGACGACGTAGAAGATCCCGCACGCGATCGCGGAGGGCGCCAGCGTGTCGGCGCGGAATCCCCAGTCGCGGCGCGCCTGCGGATCGCGCAGCCGCCCTCCGGCGTAGAGTCCCCACCCCGCGATGCAGACGGCGAGGAACGGGAGCTTGAGACCGAGAAGGTTCTCGAAGACCAGGTA
>DASRJF010000290.1:0-3733 GCA_035649615.1 Planctomycetota bacterium
GCTTTACGACTACTGCCTCGCGGTGAGCCGCGCGACGAAGGTCCCGATCCCCCACGGATATCCGGTCGTGGGCAAGGACGCGTTCGAGACCGCGACGGGAGTGCACGCCGCGGCGGTCATCAAGGCGCTCAAGAAGGGCGACCGCTGGCTCGCCGACCGGGTCTACTCGGGCGTCCCCGCCGGCGATTTCGGTCGCGAGCAGGTGATCACCATCGGACCGATGAGCGGGAAGTCCAACATCGTCTACTGGCTGGAACGGCGCGGCAAGCCGGTCACCGACGACGTCGTGAACCGGATCTTCGAGAGGGCCAAGAAATCGAACCGGCTCCTCACCGACGCCGAGATCGAGGAAGCCATCCGGACCGTGCCCGCGTGAAGCGACCTCTGCCCCTCCTGCTCGCCGCCGCGCTGGCGGGCTGCGCGGTGAAGGCGGGAACCGCCGCGAGCGAGTGCACGTTCGCCACGGAGAAGAGCCGCGGGGAATTCTGCGCCCAGGCGCGGGACCTGGGGGCGCGGGCCCGGCGCGACGACGCGGGGCTCCACGTCACGCTGGACGGAGAGCCCGGGACCTCCTCGTCGTGGGCCAAGGCGCTGATCGCGCGCGAATCGACGTGCTGTCCCCAGGTCAAGTTCCGGCTGGAGCAGGGGGAGGACGTCAACATCCTGCACGTTTCGGCCGATAACGATCCAGGGGCGATCGACCGGCTCGATCGACTCCTCCAGCAGCGATGAAACGACCTCTCATCGGTTTGACCGCGAAACTGATCCAGGACCGCGGCGACTCCTGCTACAAGCTCGACCGGTTGTACGTCGACGCGATCCTCGCCGCGGGCGGCGTGCCGCTCATCCTTCCCTTCGCCCGCACGAAGGCGGAGTCGTCCGGCTGGCTCGACCGCGTGGCGGGCGTCCTCCTCACGGGCGGCCCCGACATCAATCCGGTCCGCTGGTCGGAGCCGATCCATCCGAAGGCGGATCTCATGCACGCCGACAAGGAGAAGTCGGACTTCTTCTACGCGGGCGAGGCGTTCCGCCGCGACGTGCCCGTGCTCGGGATCTGCCTCGGCTGCCAGGAGATCAACGTGGCGCTCGGCGGGTCGCTCCACCAGCACATCGAGGGCCACGAGGGCGGTCTCGAGCATCCCCTCGACGTGAGCGATTCACGGCTGCGGGGCGTTGTGGGCCGCACGCCGACGGTGAACTCCTACCACCATCAGTCGATCCACCGGCTCGGCAAGGGACTGAAGGCGACGGCGCGGACCGACGGCGTGATCGAGGGGATCGAGAGCGAGAAGCACCGGTTCGTGATCGGCGTCCAGTGGCACCCCGAGCGGATCGCCGATCGCCCGGAGCAGAAGAAACTCTTCCGGGCGTTCATCGATGAAGCCGCCCGCACTTGACCTGACAATTAACCGGCCTTTCATCCAAACTGAACGAACCTCCCGTCCCGCCGTCGGTTCCATAGAGGCATGATTCAATCGTCTCCGGCTGATGTTCTGTCCCTTCCCGTGAAGCTCTGTCCCGCTCAACAGCAGGCGTTCGAAGGCCTCGCGAGAAGCCGCACGTGCGGCAACCTCTTCGTCCTCTCCGGCGCCGAGGGGTGCGGACGGACCACCGTGGCCCGGGCACTCGCGCGCGAAATGGAGGCTCGATACCTGGGCGCCGCCGAACTCCACAAGTGGGCGATGAAGGCGCACCCCCTGGGCATCGAGGAGGCGTGGACGGAGTCCATCCTCGGCACCCTGAAGGAGAATCACCGACTCGTCGTCGACGACTTCGACGCGGCGGAGTTCCTGATGGGGAGTTGCCACAGTTACCCCCGCCCCAATCATTTCGACACGGGGGTCACGGCGATCGCCGATGAAGTCCACCGGTTGAACGGTTGGATTCTCTTTGTCGGGTCCGGGGGCAGTTCGACCTTGAGTTGCCAGGCCATCCGCTGGCCCATCGGCCGATTCACGATCCGCGACCAGGAATTCCTCTTCCGGGCGCACTACTCCCAGGAATCGGTCGCAAGCCTGGACTTCTCCAAGATCTTCCGATTCGCGCCCCGACTGTCCGCCCGGCAGATTGCCCGATCCGCCAAGTTCATGGACCGCGATGGTTTGACCACCGAGGGCCTGCTCGAGTACCTGCGGTCCCAGGACTTGGTCACCAACGTCGATCTCGGGGAGGTCGAAAAGGTCGAGCTGCGGGACCTCCAGGGCGTGGACGGCGTCCTGGAGCGGCTCGAGGCGCACATCGTCATACCGCTCGAGAACGACGAACTCTCGAAGAAGCTCAACCTGGTGCCGCGCCGGGGCGTGCTGCTCTACGGTCCGCCCGGGACCGGCAAGACGACCGTGGGCCGGGCGCTGGCCCATCGCTTGAAGAGCAAGTTCTTCCTGATCGACGGGACCTTTGTTTCCGGCAGCTCGTCGTTCTACAACAACGTCATCCGGGTCTTCGAATTGGCGAAGCGGAACGCCCCCGCGGTCGTCTTCATCGACGACTCCGACGTCATCTTCGAGTCGGGCGAGGACTTCGGTTTCTACCGGTACCTCCTGACGATCCTCGACGGGGTGGAATCGGAAGAGGCGGGCCGGCTCACGGTGATGATGACCGCGATGGACGTGGCGAAGCTGCCCCCGGCCCTCATCCGCTCGGGGCGCGTCGAGCTCTGGCTGGAGATGAAACTGCCGGACGCCCCGGCGCGCCGCCATATCCTCGAGCAGAGATTCGAGAAGAGCGTACCGGAGAAATTCCCCGTCGAATGGGATCGTCTCGTCGAGGCGACCGATGGGTTCACGGGCGCCGACCTTCGCCGCCTGGTCGAAGACGGCAAGAACCTGTGGGGCCAATCCATCGTCAAGGGGCGGAGCGGCGATCCCAATGAGTCTTTCCTCCTGGCCGCGGAGGAAATCTCGGCCGGCCGGATAATGCTGGCGAAGGCCCACGAAGCGGCGATTCTCCAGCAACCGCCCCGTCCGCGGGGCTTCCGCAACCGTTTCGAGTTCCCGATGCACGGCGGCGAGTGACGGCAACGGAACGTGCCGGAAGCGTCCCGCCGCTGAAGATCGGAAACAAGCCGCCTCCCCGGACGGTCTTACTTCTGGTGGTGCGTGCCGTTGATTGATTTCGACCCGCCCTGGCTGCCTCGATGGATTGTAATTCCCTTCCTCTTCCTTTGGCTGTGCGGGTGGGTGGTCGCCGAGATTCACCTCATTGCGACGCTATGCGGGGCTGATGTCCATTGGGCCGGGGGTGAGACTCCCCCTCTTTGGAGCCTGCTCATTCTCATCCCGTTCTGGACAGCCGGGGGCTTCTGGGCCATCCGCCAGCTTGTCAGGATATGGCGTCGCCGAATCTGATTGACCAGGGGCTTCTGCCTACGTCCAGATTGAAGAGGAATCGACGTGGCAACCAAGATCCTGCTGATTCTCTCGTTCGCCCTGGTGTCGGGGCAGGACGATGACAACTCCAAGGCCAAGGCCCTCATCCAGAAACTGCGCTCGGAGAGCATCGAGGAAAGGGAAAGGGCGAGGCAGGGCCTCACGGACATGGGCAAGGCCGCCGCCCCCGCCCTCGAGGAAGCCGCCCGCGACGCCGATGGCGAAGTCGCCAAGGTCGCCTCGGTCCTCCTTCGCCGCCTGGAGTTCCAGGAGATCCTCTCTCCCCGGTTGAAGAGGCTCTTTCCCGGCCTGGACCTTCGCCTGGCCGTGGGCGGAGACCGGGAATGCACCGTGTTCTTCTTCGA
>DASRJF010000291.1:0-6872 GCA_035649615.1 Planctomycetota bacterium
GTCCAGGCCAGCTCCTCGGCGGAGATCTTCTCCCAGGTCGTCCCCAGCAGCTTCTCCAGCACCGACTTGGCCTCCCCGCCCTCGAGGAGCGCGGCCTTGGCCACCTTCTTGAAGGCCTCCTTCCCGGCCTTCTTCTCCAGCCACATCATGAACAGCTGGCTCCGGCCGTAGAGGTCGTCCCCCTCCAGCGGCGCCTCGACGTCCTTCACCTCTTCATTATGGTAGAGGTAGGCCATGGTGTAATTCGGGTCCGCGCCCGCCCAGCACGCCATCCCCTCGTGGAACCACGGCGGCGACTTGTATTCCCCCTGCACGACGTGGACCAGCTCGTGCACGACGAGCCGGTCGTACTTCAGCGGCGGGATTTTCCACGCGAAGCGCTTCCCCTTCTTCCGGAGCTCCTCCTCCTGCTTGCGGAAGTCGATCATCTTCCGCTCGTACTCGGAGAGACGCTTCATGTTGAACTTGACCGGCGCCGCCGTCCCCTTCCGCTCGCCTTCGGCCGGATGGCTCCCCTCCCATTCCGACAACGTCACCTCGATCTTCCAGTCGTCCGCGACCGGCGCCAGGTGCTCCTCGATGAACTTCACCGCGGCCCTCCAGGTCTCGCGCTTCAGCACGACGTCCAGGACGTTCTTGTACTCCGGCCCCTTGTCCGACCAGGACTTGACCACGTCGGCCTTGGGGAAAGCGATCCGGTCGACGACGGCCCTGGCGTGGTCGTCCGCCGACTGGACGACCAGGAGCAGGAGCGGCAGCAGGACGTTCATGGACCTACCGTAGGTTACGAAACGGAGGCGCGGCCGGTCGCGAAGGAATTCGCGGAGGTGGAAACATGGAAGAAGACTCCGATCGCTGGGGCCGCCCGCAGGTCAACGCTCGGAGAATGAAGGGTCGACGTCGTGCCATTTGCGGTAAAGACCGAAAACCCGGCCCGTCTTGCCGTTGACCAGGACGTGGATGTAGTCGCGCTCGACGGGCACGCCCTTGACGGCGTGGTGCCACCGGGCGACGAACACCGGCCGGCCGGCGACTTCCTCGTAGCGGGAATAGGCGAGCACCGCGTCCGCGGGAGGCTTGGCCGCCTCCTGCGCCACCATCAGCGCGTCGCCGGAGGACAGGACGCGGCCGGGATCCTCCCCGAGCAGGGGGAACTGCCAGCCGGCGAGGCCGCCGTCCTGCGCGTTCAGTTTCACCGAGTAGTCCGACGCGCGCAGGTGCATGTCGAAACGGATCGTCGTGAGCCCGCCCTCCTCCTTGAGATTCGCGGGGCGCGCCTTCGCATGCTGTTTGAGATAGAGCGCCTGCTCGCCCTGCCCGGCCCGCTCCATCGCGCGGCGATAGTGGTCCCAGAGCAGCTCCTCGGCCTTCGAGACCCGCGGATCGTCTTCGAGCGCCATGGCTTTTCCTATTTCGAGCGTTGCACCCGGACCACTTTTCCCGTCGCGTCCTCGATGGCGAGGTCGCGCCACCCTCCCATCTCTCCCGAATACCGCACCACCCAGGCGAGGCAGTCGCGGACCCGGGACGGCGCCCCGGCGCTTCCCTCGGCCAGCTCGATGAAACGGCGCTGGGCGGACTCGAACCGGTAGTCCGCCGGAACGCCGGCGGCCGCCTTGGCCCCTTCGGCCGCGCTTCTCGCGGCGGGTTCGTCCACTTACTTTTTCCTCGGAATGGGGCGGACGGAGATCACTTCCTTGCGCGTGGGATTGAACTCGACGTCCACGGCGTCGTAGTCCGGGAGCGGGTAACGGAGCTCGTACCTCCCCCGGTAGACCCGGCCGCTGGGAGCGATCGTACGCTCCTTGAAGTCGGTCCTCTTCGCTCCCTTGGGCACGACGCCGATCGCGGCCAGCAGGGCGTCCGCTTCCTCCGGCTTCAGCTCGCCCTCCTTCGAGGTCACGTACTTGTCGTGGTCGATGAATCCCGCGAGGCGGCCGAGCGAGTCGAGGACGACCTCGAAGGCCCCGATCCGCCTCCAGATGACGAGCGACTGATCGAACAGGTGGCGGAACTCGATGGGGTCCCAGGAGATCCGCTCCGAGGTCGATTCGACGAAGAGATCGCCCTTGATCTTCCGTCCGGCGTGCTCCTCGCAGAAGTCCACGCCCTGCTGTTTCAGGTCGAGCCGGGTCTTCATGCCGTCGGCTTCCTCACGTGAGCACCAGCGGGGGCGCCCCGCTCCCCACCGTGGAGGCGACCGGGCCCGCGCCGGGGGGCGCCCCGCCGCCCGATCCGAACAGCCTCGGCCGCATGGTCGTCGCGTGCGATGGGCTGACGTCGAAGAACAAGCTCGCGATCTTCGCGGGGTCGCACTTGTGGATTCCGGCCCACTTGTTGTGGAAATCGCGCGCCATCTGGCGCGCCTCATCGTCGGGAATCAACATCCCGAACGCGATCACGTTCTGCGTGCCCCGCGCGATGAAGGCGTTCCCGATCGCGGGCTCGAAGGCGCCGTCGCAGTTGTCCAGGTAGACGAGGTACCGGGGCACGCTGGGTACCTGGCCCGCGTTCGAGAACTCGGGGCCCCCGAACAGGGCCACCTTCCCGATCTTCGGCGTTCCGATCACGACCACGCTCTTGGGCGGATCGGCGGCGGCGACCGGACACGCCTGGGCGACCGAGTTGGCATAGTTGAACGACTTGTTGTGGAGGGTGCAGAACACGACGCCGTGGCTGGCGTGGTGCCAGGAGTAGGTATTGCGGAAGGCGTCGCCGAAGTCCTTGAGGGGAAGGTTGTCCTGGTTGAACTTCGTCGGGAACGACTTGTGAAACTCGTTGGACCCCAGGATTCCCCCGATCTCATCCATCTCCGGCCCTGTCGTGAGACCGCCGGCGTCGGCGATCGCGTCGGAGGTCACGGCGTGCCAGTACAGGACGCGCAGGCACGAGGAGGGCTGGTTCTCGAAATCCTTGGGGGACTCCTCCGAGATCGAACCGGCCTTGGCCACGAAGAAGTAGAAAGGCTTGTCGAACGGATCCCAGGGAAGGTGGTCCGCCTGGAAGAACCAGAGGGGCGCCTCGTTGGTCTTGGGGTCGATCAGCTTCCCGCTTTTGACGGAGAGACCGCTGATCGTCCCGTTCTTGACGATGGAGCCCGAGGCCGCGTGGCGGATCTCGATCGTCGCGGAGGTGCCGTCGGGGACGTTCCGGACCTCGGCGAGCGGCTGGACGAGCGACTCCTCGGGGACCTTCGTGCCGTCCGGCATGGTCTTGCCGCCGGCGTCGCGATGCGTCGGCGTCACCTGGTTCTTCGACCAGCGGATCTCGAGGAACAGCGGCGCCGTCGGATCGAGCGGCCGCTTCTCGCAGGGCGAGTCCATCGCCATCCGGTCATAGAAGCGGCAGGCGAAGGTGTCCCGCGTTTCGCCGTAGACCCTCCGGACGTCCTGCGCGCCGCGACGCTTCTCGCCGTCGGAGTGGAACCGCTTCTTGCAATCGGCCGTCCCGTCCTTCGCCTTCGGGCAGGGCCAGGCGGCGGGATCGACCTTCGCCCCCGGCCGGAAGAGGAAGATCAGCACCCGGCGGTTGGGCGCGTTCTGGTTGTTGCGCTCGGTCTTGTCGGAGGATTTCTGGAATTCCGCCTCCTCGTCCTTGGAGAAGCGCACGATCGGGTTGAACTCGCTGCACCCCTGGAAGTCGCCCTTGCCTCCCGGGTCCGCGCCCTGCGCCAGGAAATCCTTCTTCGGGTCGAGCGTGTAGGGCTTCCCCTGCTCGTCGACGCAGACGATGTCCATGTACGCCTTGAAGAGCTTCGGCCGGGTCTGGGCCCCGGGGTCGCCGTCGGGCGTCAGCCCCGCGCCTTCCGGGCTCTGCTGGAACTGCTTCACGGCGGCCTTCGTGGGCCCGTCAAGCTGGCCGTTCGACGGTCCGCTGTAATGACCGAGCTCTTTCAGCATGGACTGGATGGACCGGATCCCCCAGGTGTCCCCGCCCTGCGGATGGTCGTACAGGTCCTGCCAGAGCTCGACCTTGCGCGTGAGCAAGCCATAGATCGCCTGGGCGCGGCGGCCGCTGAGCTTCTTGTTGTAGTCGTCGTCGCCGACCGGGTCGGCGTGGCCGAACACGGTCGCGGGCATCCCCGGCGTCTCCTTGCGGAGCCGGTCCAGGTACCCGAGCTCCTTGGAGGCCTTCGGCGCCACGAGCGAGGAATCGAACGCGAACCGGAGATCGTCGAGGCGGACGCAGCCGATGGGGGAGAGGGGCTCGGCGATCGTGTTGGTTTCCTTGTCCGTCGTCGGCCCGACGAGGATCGAATCCAGCACGATGGTCGGCTTGTCGTCTTGAAAAACCAGTCCCATGGACTCGACCTCTAGCAGCCGTGCTGTTCTTTGAGCTTGTCCTGCGTCGCCTTGTTCATCTCGCCGGTGACGTCGAGCTTCTGGTCGCACTGGAACTCTTCGACGGCCGACTTCACCTTCGGATCGGCGGGATCGTCCTTGCCGCCCGCGTTGTAGCCCAGGTTGTTCAGGCGCGCGCGCCACCCGCTGACTTCGTCGACGGGGTCGAGGTGGCCGATCTTGAGGGTCGCCTCCACCGCGAGGTCTCTGATGAACACCTTCCCGTTCTCGGCGGTGGGCCGGACCTTCTGCTGCAGGGCGCCGTTCCCATCGGTCGTGAGGTCGAACGATTCGCCCTCGACCTTGAGCGTGATCTTGGTGTTGGCCAGCGGCTTCCGGTCGATGCCCTTCAGCACGAGCTTCAGGAGCAGCTTCGGGCGCTGCGCCTTGAACTTGTGGGACGCGTCCGTGGGCTTCGACTCTTTCTTCTGCTTCTTGTCCGGGACGTGGAGGCTGTCCCCGGGGAAGAGCACGTTGGGATTCTCGCGCTTCTTCTTCAGGTCGGCGTTGTTCGGGTGGTTCCAGATGGTGTTGAAGTCGCCGAATCCGAACTTCGCGGCGATCTTCACCATGTGGTCGCCCTGCTCGACCTTGTAGTCCGTGGCCATGCTAGTGTCGCATCCAAATTGACTTGCTCGGTTGCCACGCGGTCCCATCGGATGCGACACGGTCCAACGTTCTGAGTTCAAGGTTCAAGGTTCGTCCCGGGTCCGAAGTCCAGCATCGATCCGCATCGCCGACGATCCCTGGGGTTCCGGAGACGCTGGACACGGGACCATCGACGAACTTTGGACTCAGGACGCAGGACTTTGAGCATTCCGTTCGCCCTGTTCCGCGTGGGTGTTGCAGGAGCATCCTCAACCTGCAGGATCGATCTTGAAGCGACACTAGGCGGCCTTCCAGTCCGCGGCGTCGAGGTCGGGGAAGCTCACCTCGCAGGCGCCCGGGGGATCGATGCCGTCGATCCGGATCTTCCCCTTCGAGTCCAGGGTCCCCTCACGGACGGATCCGTCCGGGAGCTTGACCTTGTACTTCTCGTTGGGCACGGGCTCCCCGTCCTGATCGACCAGCTCCAGGGCGATGAACGCCTTCTTCTTTTCCTTCTTCGGCTCCAGCTTGAGGCCGCGCTCCAGGGCTGCGACCGGGGTCGGGGGCGGCGGCACCCACTCCGGGGGCGACTCCTCGAGGATTCGGATCTCGCCCCGGCTCACGCCGTCCATGAACCGGCGCTCGACTTCCTGGTCGTCCCAATCGGTCACCAGGAAGGGCTGGGTCCATTCCGCCGCCTGGGCGCGCAGGACCCCCAGGTTCGACCGCTCGAGGAGGGCCCTCTGGACGAGAGGCAGGGCCGCTCCCGGGTCCAGCGTGGCGGGCGATTCCCAGGCGTGCTGGAGCCGGTGAAGGTGGAGGCTTGAACCGAAGGAAGTCTGAAGCAGGCGGAAGACGAGCATGGAGCGGTCTCTCCGGAGCCGGCGACCGATGATACGCATCGGATTCCTGATTGCAAACGGAATCGAGCGGCGTGCGGTCATTCCGGGGCCCGGGGCCGATGCCATGAAACCGTTTCTCTCCGACGGCATACATGGTTGTGGAGCGATTGAACTCCTGCGGGGCACGGCTGAAATCGGAGTCGTCGCCACTTCCCGAGCGTGTGTAGGAGACAACCATGAGGCATTCACCACGAGCGCTCCTTTTCGTCTTTTCGATCCTCGCCTTACCTGCCGGGTGCGGCGATGACGGCGGCAGCGCCGGGCTGCCGGGGCCGATGGCGCCATCGGGCAACGAGATTTTCCACGTCCAGAGCGCGGCGTCGGCCGTGGGCGCCTTGGGCCAGGTGACTGAAGTCGCGAGCGACGCGATCGTCTTTTCCGCCCCGGGATCGTCCACCCCGGGCCCCGCGGTCCTGCCGACCCATCCGGGGGCTACCCCTTCCTTCGACTATGGGGCCGACGTCGATTTCGTCATCGACTTCGACGCCCTCGACGTGGAGGGAAACGATCTCTTTCCGAATGCCACGGGGCAGGTGCACGTGACCGCCTCCGGGACGGATTCGGATACTCCGGATGCCGGCGAGGCCACGTTCTCCGCCGCGGTCACGGCCGACACCGATTTGATCTTCACCGACCCCGGGACCGGGATGCTGACCGGGATTCCCGCGGGCGACTCCTGGTCCTACCTGCTCACGGTGACCTGGAGCCGGGCCGACAACCGCAATTGGACGGTGTCGGCCGCCTCTCGAACGCTCCTCAATTTCACCGACATTGCCGTGTTTGATGGAACGACGATCGTGACGGTGGACATCGTCGGCGAGCGGGAGGTCGTATCCACGCGCACCCGCGAGGATGGGAAGCTGACGCACGAACGCACCATCTCAGGTTCGCTCGTCGTCACGACGGACGACGGGACGACCGTGGAAACCGTGATCCTCGACTACGTGAACCCCGGCCAGGTGAAGATCACGGTGGCCGGCAATGCGTTCGGCCCCATGTCGGGCCCCAAGGCCCAAGCGCTCTTCCAGGCTTTCTTGCCCTA
>DASRJF010000292.1:0-2164 GCA_035649615.1 Planctomycetota bacterium
GATCGCGACAAGGCCGTGGCGGAACTTCGGGCCCTCGGACCCAAGGCCGCGCCTCTCTTGAGGAAGGCGCTCGACTCGACGGACGCCGAATCGTCCGGACGCGCCCGGATGGTCTTGCAGGAGTGGGCGGAGCCGCGCTAAAACCCAAGCTCCAAGCTTCAAGCTTATGCGGGAAAGCCCTCCCCGTTCTGCCCGCTCTCCCTCCTCGGGACCTCGCGCCGCCGGTGACTCTTCTCTGGCTTAGAGCTTAAAGCTTAGAGCTTAGAGCTTCATCTCGAGAAGTATGAATCGATGAACGTCGTGTCCACCTGCCCCTTGATGAACTGCGTGTGGTCGAAGACCGCCTGGTGGAGCGGGATCGTCGTGTGGACGCCCTCGATCACGAATTCGGACAGCGCCCGTTTCATGCACGCCATCGCCTCGTCGCGCGTCTTCCGGTGGACAATCAGCTTCGCGATCATCGAGTCGTAGAAGGGCGTGATCTCGGAACCCGCGCTCAGGTGCGAGTCGAGCCGCACCCCCGGGCCGCCCGGCGGATAGTACGCCGTGATCTTGCCCGGGCTCGGCTTGAAGCCGTCCATCGGGTTCTCGGCGTTGATCCGGCACTCGATCGCGCACCCGCTCAGCTGGATGTCGCCCTGCCGGAACCGCAGCTTCTCCCCCGCCGCGATCCGGATCTGCTCCTTGATCAGGTCGATCCCCGTCACCATCTCCGTGACGGGATGCTCCACCTGGATGCGCGCGTTCATCTCGATGAAGTAGAACCGCATCCGCTCGTCGACGAGGAATTCGCACGTCCCCGCGTTCGTGTACTTCGCGCCCCGGGCGAACGCGACCGCCGCGTTGCCGAGGTCCTTGCGGAGGCCGGGCGTCATCACGGGAGACGGCGACTCCTCGATCAGCTTCTGGAACCGGCGCTGGATCGTACAGTCGCGCTCGCCGAGGTGCACGACGTTCCCGTGCTCGTCGCCGAGGATCTGGATCTCGATGTGGCGCGGCTTCTCGACGAACTTCTCCACGTACACCGTCGAGTTCTTGAACGCGGCCCCGGCCTCCGTCTGCGCCGCGGTGAAGTTGGTCACGAGCGAGACGTCGTTGTGGGCGATCCGCATCCCGCGCCCCCCGCCGCCCCCCGCCGCCTTGATGATGACGGGGTAGCCGATCCGGTGGGCGATCTCCTTCGCCTCCTTGTCGTCGCGCACCGCCGTGTCCGAGCCCGGCACCGTCGGGATCCGCAGCCGTTTCGCCAGCTCCTTCGCCCGCACCTTGTCGCCCGTCTGCGCCGAGGCCTCCGCCGTCGGGCCGATGAACTTGATGTTGCAGCTCTGGCAGACCTCGGCGAAGTGGGGATTCTCGGACAGGAACCCGTACCCGGGGTGGATCGCGTCGACGTCCGCCACCTCGGCCGCGCTGAGGATGCGCGAGATGTCGAGGTAGCTCTTCGCGGCGGGCCCGGGGCCGATGCAGATCGCGAAGTCCGCCTGCTTCAGGTAGAGCGCGTTCTTGTCCGCCTCGGAGTAGACGGCGACGACCTCGATGCCCATCTCGCGGCAGGCGCGGATGATCCGGAGCGCGATTTCCCCGCGGTTGGCGATGAGGATCCGTGAGAACATGGCGCGGGTTAGCGCTTTTCGATTTGGAAGAGAACCTCGCCGAATTCGACGGCCTGGCCGTTCTTGACGAGGATCTCCCGGACGACGCCGTGCATCTCCGCCTTGATCTCGTTCATGACCTTCATCGCCTCGATGATGCAGAGGACGCGGTCGGGCGTCACCTCGTCGCCGACGTTGACGAAGACATCCGCGTCCGGCTTCGAGGAGCGGTAGAAGGTTCCGACGAGGGGCGACTTGTACTCGACGAGGTTGGACGGCTTCTCGACGGCCGGAGGCCCCGCGGGCGTCACGAGGTGGGCCGTCGGGATCGACCTGGATGAGGGCGCGGGCGCGAAGGGCGGGTCGGCCGGGGTCCCCGCGTCGGGACGGCGGAGCCGGATCTTCCGGCCCTCCTCTTCAAATTCGAATTCCACGAGCCGGTTGGCGTCCATCAGCTCGATGATCTTCCGGATTTCGTCAAGGTCCATAGGTGAGTCCGGGCCGCCGGGAGGGGGGCCCGGAGCCCCTAGGGTGTAGCAAGTTGGGGCCCGCATCGCTAGAGGTTTTGTGCG
>DASRJF010000293.1:0-5482 GCA_035649615.1 Planctomycetota bacterium
CGCTTGGCCAGCTCGGACACGTTGTAGATCCCGACCTCCCCCGCCACCGTGAACTTGTTCTGGCGGAAGAACCGGTTGACGTCCACGAGCGGCGCGACGTCGTACCCCTTCTCCCGCAGGAGCTCGTGGATGACCGCGCGGTACCAGGTGATGTACTCGACGCCGATGTCCGTCGTCCAGTTGTCGGGCGGCAGGACGGCGATCCGGGCCACCCCCGCCCACGCCTCGGGCGGACCCTGCACCTCGGGCTTCAGCCGGCGGCTGGACTTCACGCCGGTGCAGCCGGTGAGCAGGATCAGGGCCGCGAGGAGAACTCTCATTCTGTTCCCTGCGTCTTCAATTTCGCCTTCGCCGTCTTCGCTTCCTTCGAGCTCGCGAACTTCCGCGTCAGCAGGCGCAGCACCGCCGCGCCGAACTCGCGCTCGGCCCCTTCGCGCTCGATCAGCACGAATCCCAGGTAGAGCAGGTCCAGGGGCGCCAGCAGGCGCGCGTCTTTTTCGAGGTTCTTTACGACGGGGATCTCGCCCCGCCGGACGAGCTTCGAAAACAGGAGGGCCATCTTGCTCCGGTCGCGCGGCGCGAGGGCGAGGTCCTTGTTGAGCGTCTTGAGCTGGGAGATCGCGAGCAGGTAGTCGCTGGCCCCGGTCGCGAGGTCCTCCCGCTCGAGGAGCCGCAGCATGCGGTCGGCATCTTCCACGCGTTTCCTGGCCATGAGCTCGCGCGCCCGCTTGAGGATCGCGTCGCGCAGGTCCCCGGGCGCGACCGACCGCAGGATCTCGAAGTAGACCTGGAAGACGGGCCCCCGCTTCTCGTGCAGGGCGAGGCACCGCTTGAGGAACGACGCGACGGTCGAGGCGTCGATCGCCTCGCGATGGACGCGCAGGACGTTCGCGAGCTTCCAGGCGCGGGCGGCGTCCTCCTCGGACTCCAGCGCCTTCACGAGCGACTTCGCGAACGCCGGGTTGCTCCGGAGCGCGGCGGCGGCCTCTTCCGCGACGCGCGCGTCCGAATTCCACAGCCCCTCGATGAGGCCCTCGACCGCCTTCGACGCGCCGACGCCGCCCAGCGCCCCGATGGCGAAGAGCCGCACCGCCGGGTGGGGGCTCTTCTGGAGCTTGAGGATGCGGTCGGCGTGCTCCTTCCCCACCTTGGCCTTCGAGAGGACCTGGAGGGCCGGCGACACGACGTCCGCCTGGTCCGCCTCCGCGAGGAGCGGCAGGAGCTTGGCGACGATGCGCTCCTCGTCATCCCCGGTCCCCGTCGCCGCCAGCGCGGTCAGCGCAGCGGCCCGCACCGGGGTCGGGTGGTCCTTCCCCGTGAATTCGAGGAACGTGCGGATCGACGACGGGGATCGCAGGTCCTGCAGGATCTGCAGCGCGGCGACCACGGATTCGGGATGCTTGCGGGCCTTCGGCTGGCCCAGGAACGAGATCATGCGCTTCGCGGCCGCCGTCCGCTCGTCGTCTTTCAGGCCCGCGAACCGCTCGCGCAGCGAGGACGCCGCCTGGCGCACGACCTCGAGGTCCTTGTCGAGCAGCGACTCGAAGAGCGTCTCGCTCAGGTCGACCTGCCGGAACTGTCCCAGCACCTCCAGCAGTCCGCGGCGCAGTTCGGGCGAGGCCTTGTCGATCCGCTTCTGCAGGAGCGGGATGATGTCGTCGCCCAGCCCGGCGAGGATCTGCTGGACGCGGCCGCGGAGGCGCGGCGAACCGGCCAGGAACGGGATGAAGTGCGGCGCCGCCTCGCGGGCCCGCGTGCGGGCGAGCGCCTCGACCGCGTAGAGACGCACTTCCTCGTTGTCGGACTTGAGCGCGCCGAGGAGGGCCTGGTGGACCTTCTCGTCCTTCGAGCCGAGCTCGCCGAGCACCAGGGCCGCCGCGCACTGGAGCTCCGCGTTCGCGGACTCCAGCATCTGGACGATCTTGTCGAGTTCCGCGCTCATTTCCGCTCCAGTGTCTTGAAAACGGCGGCCATCTGTCGATGAATCGTCGGATTCGCGGCGAGGACGTCGCCCTGGAACAGGTCGAACGGCCGTCCGTGCAGGCCCGTCACCGTGGACCCCGCCTCCCGCGCGACCAGGACCCCCGCCGCGAGATCCCAGGACCCGAGCCCCCGCTCCCAGAATCCGTCGAGCCGCCCGTCGGCGACGAGGCAGAGGTCGAGCGCCGCGGAGCCCAGCCGGCGGATCGCCTGCGACCGGCGCACGAACGCGCCCCACGCCACGAGGGCCTGGATCTTGAGTTTCCAGTCGTAGGGAAATCCGGAAACGAGGAGCGCCCGGTCGAGCCGGGCCGCCTTGGAGACGCGGATCGGCCGGCCGTTCCGCTTCGCCCCGTGACCGCGGCGGGCTTCATACAGGTCGCCCAGGCCCGGGCAATAGACCACGCCGGCTTCCATCCGTCCGCGCGCCTCGAACCCGATCGAGACGCACCACAGGGGAAAGCCGTGCGAGTAATTGACCGTGCCGTCGAGCGGGTCGACGTACCACCTGCACTCGGCGTTCCCGGATTCGCCGCTCTCCTCCGCGACGATCGCGTGGTCGGGAAAGGCCTTCCGGATGCCGCCGAGGATGAGCCGCTCGGACGCGTGGTCCATCTCGGTGACGATGTTCCCGACGCCCCCCTTGGACGAGATCCGGCGCTTTCCTTCGCGGCGGCGATGGAGGAGCGAGCCGGCGCGCAGGGCGAGCCGTTTCGCGAGGGCCAGCGCGCGATCGATGTCATTCCCCCTCATCGAGTGGGTTATAGCCCATGGGCCGGGGTTCCGCTAGAATCTCGACGCCTCCACATGGCCATCAATCCGAACGTCTACAACGGCCCGGCGTACGTGGTGTCGCAGGAACGGATCGCGCCGAACTGCCTGCGGATGCGGCTCGCGGCGCCGGTCCGCGGTCACGTCGCGGCGGGCACGTTCGCCCACATCCTGTGCGACGACGAGGCGACCGACCCCCTCCTCCGCCGGCCCTTCTCGTTCTGGGACGTCGAGCCCCAAAAAGGGGCCTGGACCAACCTCGACATCGTCTACACGGTCGTCGGCAAGGGGACGGAGATCCTCGCGCGCAAGCAGCCGCTGGACACGGTGGGATTTCTCGGGCCGGTGGGCCGGGGATTCTCACAGAACCCGGACCGGAACTTGTATGTCTTTGTAGCTGGGGGCGTTGGGATCGTTCCATTCTTCCACTTCGCCCGCCAGGTGCGCGAATCGGGGTCGAACGCCCGGATGCTCCTCTTGTTCGGCGCGCGCACCGAGTCGATGCTGTACGGAATCGACGATTTTCCGGACGCCGGCGTAGAAACGCTGGCGGCGACGGACGACGGGTCACGGGGGCGGAAGGGGCTGGTGACGGACCTCCTCTTGCACACCCTGGAAAAGACGGACCCGTCGGAGACGATGGTCTACTCCTGCGGGCCGGACCGGATGATGGAGCGGGTCATCCGGATCGCCCGCGAACGCGGCTTGCCGTGCGAAGTGTCGATGGAGCGTCGAATGGGATGCGCCCTCGGCGCGTGCGGCGCCTGCGTGACGAAAGTGGTCGACGGCGACGACTGGAGGTACTCGCGGATTTGCTGGGAGGGTCCCGCGTACGACGCGGCCCGCCTGGTCCTCGAGTAAGGAGGTCGAACCGCTCCCATGCGCGCGTACCGCTGGATCATCCTCAAAGAGATCGCCACGGTCCTCGACCGGATGCGCGATGACGGCACCCGCCGCCTCGTGTCCGAGCTCGAAAAGACAAAGCGGGTCTACGTCAGCGGCGTCGGGCGAAGCGGCCTCGTCGCGAAGGCCTTCGGCCAGCGGCTCATGCACCTCGGGTGGGAGGTTCACCTCGCGGACGAGATCTCGGCGCCCGGCATCCGGCGCGGCGACCTGCTCATCGCGTGCTCCGGGACGGGCACGACCGAGCTGACGATCTACATGGCGCGGAAGGCGCGGCGGATCGGGGCGCGCTGCATCGCGATGACGGCGTCGGCGAACACGCCGCTGGGCCGGCTCGCGCGCCGCACAATCGTCATCCCGGCCGGCCACGAGCGCAACAACGGCGACGGAAACGTGCCGTCGCGCCAGCCGGCGAGGGCGCTCTTCGAGCAGGCGCTGTTCATCTTCCTGGACTCGATCATCCTCACGCTCAAGGAAAGACTGGGCATCACGGCTCGGAAGCTTCGCGGAAGACATGCCAATCTTGAGTAGAAGAAGTTCAAGGTCCTGAGTCCTGAGTGATCCAAGGTCCTGGGTCCTGAGTCCTGATTCCTGAGTCCTCCCAAATCCCAAGTCCCAAGTCCAGTGAATAGGCCCGCGGAATCCTTACCTCTAGGTCCAGGAGACTCCAGGTGAGTCGTGGACCTTGGAATCAGGACTTTCGTCCATCGCCTGGCGATTTTGGGAAATGACCGGCTTTCGTGGTCGTCTATACTTTCAGGTAGTCCGGAGGAAGGCGTCATGATTCTTCATTGTCCCCACTGCCGGGTCAGTGTCACCCGCGACCAGAAGCATTGCCTGACCTGCCGGCGGCTGATGATCCGCCGCTGCCCCGCGTGCGCCGAGGACATCAGCGTGCTCGCGGCGCTGTGCAAGTACTGCGGGGAGTCGGTCGCCCCCGCGCCGGACGCGCACCTCGCGCCCCTTCCGACGATCGCCCCGGCGGTCGTGGCTCCCCCTCCGCCGCCGGCGGCGCCGAGGCCGGAGATCGAGTTCGTCGGCGACGTGCGGCACGTCGCGTGGGAGGATCGCTCGTCCGGCGGCCGCCTGAAGCGCTGGTGGTCGACGTGGGGCGCGCTGATGAATCCCGCCGAATTCTGGCGCCGCGCGCCGGTCGAGGGCGGGCACTGCAAGCCGATTTCGTTCGCCTGGTTCCCGGTGGCCCAGCTCCTGACACTGGCCATGCCGTTCGTCATCGTGGGGACGGCGCTCGCCTGCCCAGTCTCGGGTTCCATCGCCGAGAAGGCGGTGTTCCTCGGGAGCTACGTGCTTCTCTACCCGCTGACGTACGTCGGCGTGGCGCTGTCGACGTGGATTTCCGCGGGCCTCTGGCACCTCCCCCTCAAGGTGCTGGGCGCCAAGGGGACGTACGAGGGCACGGTCCGGACCGTCGCGTACAACAGCGGCGTGCACGTGTGGCATCTCGTGCCGGTGCTCGGGACGGTGGTCGCGTTCGTCCTCTGGACGTTCTTGAACTACCACGCGTTCCGCAACGTTCACTCGATGGGCAAGTTCCGCGCGGTACTCGCCGTGGCGCTCCCGTGGATCCTCGCGGCGGCGGGTGTGGCGGCCGTCCTGGCGCTGTGCCACTGCAACCTCATGAACTTCGACCCGAACTGCATCAAGTATCGCTGCTAAATCAGCTTTAAGCTTTAAGCTTTAAGCTCTAAGCTTTAAGCCCGAAGGAGAGAATCGGGCCAGCGAATCGGCCCCGGCGCCGTCAACCTCTTTAGCCCTATGCGCGCCGCGATCCTGCTGCTGCTTTTCATCCCCCCTCAAGAACCGGCCG
>DASRJF010000294.1:0-5112 GCA_035649615.1 Planctomycetota bacterium
AGTGATTCTCCAGGAAATACCGGATATCGGTCACGCCATGCCGCAGCATGCAGATGCGCTCGACGCCCATCCCGAACGCGAATCCCGTGTACTTCTCGGGGTCGATGTTGCAGTTCGCGAGGACCTTGGGGTGGACCATCCCCGAGCCGAGGATTTCCATCCAGCCCGAGCCCTTGCACGCGGGGCACCCCTTCGCGCCGCAGAGGATGCAGGAGATGTCGACCTCGGCGCTCGGCTCGGTGAAGGGGAAGAAACTCGGCCGGAACCGCACCTTCGTGCCCGCGCCGAACATCGCCTCCGCGAAGAGCAGCAGCATCCCCTTGAGGTGCGCGAACGTGACGTCCTCGCCGACCATCAGCCCCTCGACCTGGTGGAACATCGGGAGGTGGCTGGCGTCCGCCTTGTCGGGCCGGAAGACCTTGCCGGGCGCGACGATCCGGATCGGCGGCTTCTCCCGCATCATTGTGCGGATCTGGACCGGCGACGTGTGCGACCGGAGGAGCCACGGGCGCTCCAGGTAGAGCGTGTCGAACGCGTCGCGCGACGGGTGGTCGAGGGGGATGTTGAGCGCCTCGAAGTTGTTGCGCTCGTGCTCGATCTCCGGGCCGTACGCGACGTCGAAGCCGAGCCGCGCGAAGATCTCGACCATGTCCTCCCACGTCTTGTAGACGGGGTGGCGGCGGCCCAGCGGCGGGATCTTGCCGGGGAGCGTCGGATCCTCGGCGATTCCCGCGCCCTTCCCCCGTTCGGCCTGGACCTTGTCGATCTCGGACTCGACCCACCCCTTGAAGGCGTTGAGGGTCTTGCCTTCCTCGCCTTTCTTGTCGGGGGGGACCTTCGACAGGAGGCCGAAGAGCCCGCGGAGGACGCTCTCCTTTCCCGTCAGGTAGCGGTTCCTGACCTGGGCGAGGAGGTCCTTGGAAGAAGCCGATCGGAGATCTTCAAGGAGGCGCTTCTTCGCCTCCTCGATCTTGGCGTGCAAGTCCATGTTGACGGTTGACTGTTGACCGTTGACCGTCAACCGTCGACCGTCAACTGTCAACCTCCCCTACGCCAAGGCCGCCTTGGCTTTTTCAGCAATCTCCGCAAAGGCCTTCGGTTCAGAGATGGCCAGCTCGGAGAGCGCCTTCCGGTTGAGGACGACGTTCGCCTTCTTGAGCCCGTTCATGAACCGGCTGTAGCTGATCCCGAGCGGCTCGAGGGCCGCGTTGATGCGGATGATCCACATCGACCGGTAGTCGCGCTTCTTCTGGCGGCGGCCGAAGAAGCCGTACCGCTCGGAGCGGGCGACGGCCTCCTTCGCGCTGCGGAGGAGCTTGCGGCGACCCCCGCGGAACCCCTTCGCGCGGGCGAGGATTTTCTTGTTGTGCTTTTTCCGTGCGACGCCGTGTGCGGCCCGTGGCATGGCGGACTCCTATTCCTGTTTACGTGTTCCTGTTTCGATCAGCGATCGGGGATTCCTGATTCCTTATTCCATTCCTTATTCCGAATTCCTAATTCCCCATTCCTACTTCCCCATTCCTACACGCCAGGCTCATCCTGGAGCATCCGGATGACATCCGTCCGGTCGTGCGTCGCCAGGAACGGCTTCATCCGCCGGCTGTGGCGGCGCTTCTTGGCGCTCTTCGCCGACATCAGGTGCTTGTGGCCGGTCGGGTAGAAGAAGACCTTGCCGGTGGCCGTCTTCTTGAACCGCTTCTTGGCGGCCTTGTTCGTCTTGATCTTGTACTTCTTGAGTTTCGAGCTCTGCTTACGGTTGGACATCCGGGGTTCCTTTCTCGGGTTCCTTGCCGTCGCCGTCGGTCGGCGGCGGCACGTCGATGCCCTGCGTCAGCCCCTTCGCGGAAGGCTTCTCGGGCTCGTCCTTGGACTTCTCCGGCTTCGGCTTCGGCTTCAGGCCGGGTTTCGGCATCAGGGTCATGTGCATGTGCGGTCCCATCTGCGAGATCGCATGCTCCACCTTGGCGATGTCCTCCAGCGCGCGCGAGATCTTCCCCATCACCTCGCGGCCGATCTCCTTGTGCGCCTGTTCGCGCCCGCGGAACCGGATCGTGAAGAGGACCTTGTCGCCCTGCTCGAGGAACTCCCGCGCGTGCTTGAGCTTCGTCTCCAGGTCGTGCTGGCCCGTGAGGGGCCGCATCCGCACTTCCTTCAGCTCCTGCACGTGCTGGCGCTTGCTCGCCTTGGCCTTCTTCTTCTTCTCCTCGTACTTGAACTTGCCGTAGTCGAGGATCTTGCAGACCGGGGGCCGCGCGTCCGGGGCCACCTCGACCAGGTCCAGCCCCCGCTCGCGCGCGATGGTGCGGGCCTGGTCCGCCCCCATCTCCCCCAGCATGTTCCCGTTCTCGTCCACCACGCGCACTTTCGAGATGTGGATCATCTCGTTGATGCGGTGGTCGTACTTCCGATCAGGCTTGCCCGGAAAGCGCGGTCTGAACGCCAATGTCCCTCCTCAGTTTCTCGATGAACTCCCCGGCGGGAACCGCCCCCTGGTCCCCCGCCTTCCGCTCGCGGACGGAGACGGACCCGGACGCGGCCTCTCGGGCGCCGCACACCAGCATGTAGGGCACTTTCTGGAGCGTGGCCTCGCGAATCTTATAGGAAACCCTCTGGGGGCTCAAATCCAATTCGGCGCGCACGCCCGCCTCGAGGAGCTTCGCGTGCACCGACTTCGCGTACGCCTCCTCGGCCTCGCCGATCGCCAGGACGACCGCCTGCACCGGCGCGAGCCAGAGCGGGAACTCGCCGGCGTAATGCTCGGTCAGGACGCCGATGAACCGCTCGAGGCTCCCGAGGATCGCGCGGTGGATCATCACCGGCGTATGGCGGCGGCCGTCCGCCCCCTCGTACTCCGCCTGGAACCGGAGCGGGAGCTGGAAGTCGAGCTGGATCGTCGAGAGCTGCCACTCGCGCCCGATCGCGTCCTTCATGAAGAAGTCGATCTTGGGGCCGTAGAACGCCCCCTCGCCCCGGGCGGTCGTGTACGAGATGCCGGAGCGCTCCAGGGCCGACTTGAGATCCGCCTCCGCCTGGTCCCAGGTCGCGGCCTCGCCCATGAACTTCGGGGGCCGCGTCGAGAACCTCGCGACGTACGGCATCTGGAAGACCTTGTCGTAGACGAACCGGACGAAGTCGAGGCAGCCCGCGACCTCGGACTCGACCTGCTCGGGCGCGCAGAAGATGTGCGCGTCGTCCTGCTCGAACTTGCGGACGCGCGTCATCCCGGCCAGCACGCCGCGGATCTCGTTGCGGTGGAGCGGGCAGAAATCGGCGATCCGCCACGGCAGCTCGCGGTAGCTGCGCCGCCGGTGCTGGAACATCAGCACGTGGCTCGGGCAGTTCATCGGCTTGAGCGAGGCCTCCACGTCATCCACGTTCAGGAGGAACAGGTTTTCGCGGTAGTGATCCCAGTGGCCCGAGGTCTGCCACAACTGCTTGTTGTAGACCTGGGGCGTGACGACCTCCTGGTAGCCGCGCTTGCGGTACTCGCGACGGATGAAGGCCTGGAGCTCGTTGTAGATCACCGCGCCCTTCGGCAGGAAGAAGACCGCGCCGGGGCTGTACTCGTGGAACATGAAGAGTTCCAGCTCCTGGCCGATCTTCCGGTGGTCTCGCTTCTTCGCCTCCTCGAGGCGGCGGAGGTGCTCGTCGAGCGCCTTCTGGCTCGCCCACGCCGTGCCGTAGATGCGCGTGAGCATCTTGTTCTTGTCGTCGCCCTTCCAGTACGCGCCGGTGATCTTGGTCAGCTTGATCGCGCGCACGCGCGCCGACGACGGCACGTGCGGCCCCTCGCAGAGGTCGGCGAAGTCGCCGTCGGTGTAGATCGACGCCGTCGCGTCCTTGATGTCCTTCTCGAGCGTCTCGACCTTGTAGGGCTGGCCGAGCTTCTTCATCCGGTCGACGGCCTCCGCGTGCGGGACGTCGACCCGGTCGAACGTGAAGTCGGACGCGATGATCTTCCGGCACTCCTCCTCGATCTTCGCCAGGTCGTCTTCGGAGACCTTCACCCCGTCGGGGAATTCGATGTCGTAGTAGAAGCCGTTCTCGACGGGCGGGCCGTAGCCGAACTTGACGCCGGCCCCGTACAGGCGGCGGACGGCGCCCGCGAGGATGTGGGCCGCCGAGTGGCGGATCACGTCGAGCCCCTCGGGGGTCTCCTCCTTGATGATCACCAGGGAGCACTGGGCCGGCAGCTTCCGGTTGAGGTCCCAGACCTGGCCGTCCACCTTGACGGCGATCGCCTGCTTGGCGAGGCCCTTCGAGATGGACTCGGCGACCTGCAGGCCGGTGGCGCCGTCCGGGTAGTCGCGGACGGATCCGTCGGGCAACGTCACTTTCGTGCTCATAGAGGGGGACAGACTTTACTTGGCTCATCAACGTAGGTCAAGGCGGGGGCCGGGCGCAACCCCTTCACGGAACGATGATGGAAGGCGGCGCTCGCCTTATCCCTTGATGGGTAATCCGTATCGCGTTAGGGTAGGCAACTCCATGGCTGACCCGAAAATCCTCCGCGGCATCTTCAAGGACGGGCCCCTCGTCGCCTCGGCGATCATCGAGGCCGACGGAAACGCGCGCCTGATGGTGAAAGGCGCCGAGCCCCTCATGGCCGGCGATCCCGCCTTCAACGACAAGCTCAGGAAGATCGCGGCCGAGTGCAAGGGGAAGCTCGAGGGGGCGACGAAAGTCGAGCTCCACGCGGTGCTCGTCCGCGCGGCCCTGGCGGAGCACGCCACGTTCAAGCCGGACGATCTCGCGGCGATGGGCGTCCGGCGGATCGTGCTCCTGGACGCGGACTGCGGCCTGGCGATCCGCATCTTCGACGAGGATCCGGCTCCCGTCACGCTCTCCTACGAGAGCCTCCGGGCCGACCTGACGGGGAACCTGCCCGACCAGCCGGGGCTCGTGGACGTTCCGAGCCGCTACACCCGCAAGCTCCATCGCGATCTCAACGACGGCGAGAAGAAGGTCTACGAGATGGCGGTCCAGCGGGCGGGGCGCGGCCTGATGAAGCTCGTCATCGTGGAGGACGGCGACCTCAAGCTCGCGGTCGCGCTGAAGGACCTTCCGCCGGCGCGCGCGCGCAGCGTCATCCTCCCCCTCTCGGAACTCGGC
>DASRJF010000295.1:0-28769 GCA_035649615.1 Planctomycetota bacterium
TGCGAAGAGTTAGAAGCGAATGCTCACTGAGGCGTACGGCCCGCTCAATTCCAGGGTGAAATCGTTGTCCTCGAACTTCTCGGTGGAATCGGTCTTGGAATAGGACGAATTCGAGAGGTAGCGCCAGCCTCCCTCGAGGAGGAGGGTCCCCAGCGAGGCGCTCACGCCCACGTTTCCTTCGAAGATCGTGCCCCCCCACTCCTCGTACTCCAGGTCCCAGTAGTCGTCGTAGCCGCCGAAGCTGAAATAGACCGAGCCCTGGATAAGACCGGTGAGCCAGCCGCCCCAGTGCGCCTCTCCTCGCAAGCCTCCTCCGAAGTAAAAGAGCCGGAGGCGCTCGTCGGTCTCCTGCCCGCCCCCCTCCATCTGGATGCGCAGATCCGTGTAGCGCGCTCCCAGGCTGAACGAGCCCGAGGTGTTCTGCATGGGCATGTCGCCGGATACGACCGCGTAATCGATGCCCCAGGAGCGGTACCGGACCTTGGATTCGACCTGGGTCCCGGCGGTGAATGTCCTCCCGTTGAAGAACTGCGTCTCGTCGAACGTGGAGGAGCCGTCGTAGTTGGCTTCCAGCCACGACAGCGAGCCCAGCTCGTCGTACCTGTCCCCCAACCGCCGGAACGCCACGATCTCGGCGATCCACGCGGGAACTCCATCGTCGACGTTGAGGTCGGAATCGTAGTGGATGCTGGTGCCTTGCAGGATCGGGGCCGGGAAGGAGGCTTCATCGGACTCCACTCTTCCCGAAACGTCGGCGAAGAGAACGGTGAAGCGGGGAACGACAACGGTCGCCGGCGCATCGGGTCCGGGGGCGGGCGCGCGAGGGGGATCTTGGGCGAAGACGACGGAGGGGGTGACGAGGGCCGCGACCAGGGCGGGAAGCGCGATCTTCATCGCGGCTCTCCGTACATCTACTTCTTCTTTTCTTCCTTCTTGGCCGCGGGGGCCGCCTTGGCTCCGGCCGCGGGGGCCGCGCCCTTCCCCGCCGGGGCCGCCGCGCCGGCCGCGGGAGCCGCGCCCGGGGCGCCCGGGGCCGCGCCCGCCGCCGCGTCGGCCGCGGCTTCCTTCTTCTTGGGCTTCGCCTTGGTCATGATGTTGCGGACCTTGGAGAGCCCGAAGATCGACTTGTCCTCGTCCCAGCGCCCCTCCTTCTTGAGGGCTTCGAGGCGCTCGCCCCGGGTCAGGACGTTCCGGTGGCGGCGCAGCTTGCTCGCCGGGACCAGGCTCTTATGAATCGACATCGAGATCGATCTCCTTCAGGGGAGCGAAAGATACATGAAAGGTCAGGCGGGTTCAAGCGACGATTGGCGATTTGAGTTTGGCGATTCGCGTTGGGGACCTTCAACGGATCGCCAATCGCTGATCGCCCATCATCGGGTCTGGAATTGCGCGGTCTTCGCGAACGTCGCTTCCTTGGCGCCCTTGTCCAGCTTCAGGCCCTTGAGCTTGCCGAGCGTCTCGCGCGCGGGCCCGGCCGCGGCGTCCGTGTATTCCCCGTACCGCAGGACGACGCGCCGGTCGGGCGTCAGGCCGATGGTCTCGACCACCGCCTCGCGCAATCCCAGGCGTTCGAGCTCGTTCTTGTACCGGATGGCGGCGTCCCAGGCCTTCGTGTATTCCTGCGACGTGCGGGCCCGGTACTCGATGAGCCGGATGGTGAACTTCGGGGCGGGCGTCGCGGGCGCCTGCGGAGAGGCTTTCTCGAGCTCGGGGGCGGAGGGCGGCGCGTCGGCGCGAGCCCGGTTCGTGCGGACCCCGAGCGTGAAGGCCAGGAAGAGGGCCCCGATCACGACCAGTCCCGCGAACAGGAGCGTGTTGTACGTGACGCGGAGCGATCGTTCTCCGAGTCCGGCGGCGGCCGGCGCTTCCGGACGGTCGGCCGGGGGCGGTTCGTAGGCGGGGGCGGGGGGAGCCGCTTCGACCTCTCTCGCGGGAAAGGTGACGGCGCTGACCCGGACCACGCGGGGCCTCTCGACCTGCAGGGGCGGCGGAGGCGGCGCCTCGACGACCGGGTCCGGATCGGCCATGACGGTCGGGGGAGGCGGGGGCGGTGGCGGGGGAGGCGCGACCGCGGCGGCGGCCCCCGCGGAGGCCTCCTTGGGCGCGGCCGCCGAGCGAAGGATCTCGTACAGGTTCGGGCTGTGGCGCGTCTTCATTTTTTTCCCCCTCCGCTCAACTTCCTGTCTCTGTCGATCCGTTCCCGCAGGAGCTTCGGCGGGGCAGGCCCGCCTTCGCTCCGGTATCTGTCTCTTCCGATCAATTCCCGTATGAGCTTCGGCGAGGCAAGCCCCGCCGGGGACATTTCGTCCCTTATGAATTATAAACTATAAATTGGAAGTGTCAAGGAGGAACGGCCCGAAGGGGCCGCGAGAGAGATTCCGGGGGGAATTCTCCATAACCTTGACACCCCCGGCGCCCGGCGAATAGATTCCCGGTATGCGCATCAACCGCTTGGGCCGACTCCTTCGCCGCGTCCCCGTCCTGCTCCTCCCCCTCCTGGTCGCCGCCTGCGCGTCGTCGAGCGAGAGCGGCGGCCCCTCCGAGGACCGGACGCTCAGCCTCCTCGCCATCACCCTGGGGTGCGCGGCGCTCATCACCATCGGCGCCCTGATGTACATCGACAACCACGAGTAGCCCCCGCCCGCTTTCAGCTTGAACCGCCCGCACCCCGCGCTTATAATCCCCCGCTCGTCAGGCTCGTTTTCCAGGAGACCCGCGTGATCCGCGTGAAGGCCCGTATGAACGAGGGGCTGGACCAGCTCCTCAAGCGATTCAAGAAGGCGTGCGAGAAGGAAGGCCTCACCCGGGACATCAAGCGGACCTCCTACTACGAGAAGCCCAGCGAGGTCCGCCGCCGCAAGGAGCGCCAGCTCATCCGCAAGCTGCAGAAAGAAAGCCGGCTGACGCCCAGGTAGACTTCAGACTTCAGACTGAAGACTTCAGTAGTCCTCAGTCTTCAGTCCCCAGTCCCCAGTCCCCAGTCCCCAGTCCTCAGTCCTCAGTCCTCAGTCTCCTCTCCCTATCTCCAGCGAGTCCTGTCCTAGGAAATGGTCCAGGTGATGGGCCCGGTCCTCCACGTCGAGCAGGACGCCCTTCAGCAGGTGCTCCGACCCGAAGTCGCCCAGCTTCTGGCCGAGCTTGATGGAGGTGCGCAGGCGCTTCGCGATCTCGCCCTCGTGCGCGCGATCCAGCTCCAGGCTCGGCCGGATCCGGAACGTCCCTTCGGCCTCGTGCGACACGTACGCGATCTTCGCCTGCGCCACGGGATCGCACGTCGGGATCCCGCCGAGGGCCGTGATGCGCTCCGCGACCAGGTCCGCCTCCTTCGCCGTCTCCTCGTAGTTCTCGCCGAGGAAGTGGTGCAGGTCGCGGAACTGCGGGCCCTCCACGAGCCAGTGGTGCTTCAGATACTGGTGGTAGAGGACCATGAGCGACGCCAGGTGGGTGTCGAGCTCCTTGATCATCTTCGACGTCGCGGTCCGTTCGAGGCCGATCGGATTGCCCTCGAGCGTCCCCGGTTCCTTCCACGGTTTCATTTCCTTCTCCTTTCGCGGCCCCGCCCTGAAGGTAAGCGACGCGCATCCTTCAGGGCCCGGCAGCCGCCGCACAGCCCCCGGAATTGGATCGAGTACTCCCGCACGACGAAGCCCGGTGTTTTCGGCGCCGGAAGCGACAGGCTTTCCAGCCCGGGTTCGTGAAGGTCGTCGATGCGGCCGCACCCGGTGCACACCAGGTGGTGGTGGGCGCCGGTGTCGACCTCGAATCGCGCGGCGGCCCCGGCGTGCTCCACGGCGCGCACGACGCCGAGGGACTCCAGGGTCGCCAGGACGCGGTACACCGTCGCGCGGGTCATCCCCGGCAGGCGGGCGGACGCCGCGGCGTGGACCTGCCCCGCCGTCGGATGGTCCCGGCGGCCCGAGAGGGCCCGCAGGACCGCCCGCCGCTGGGCCGTCACCGGCACGCCCCGCTCCCGGCACCGGGCCACGAGCCGCTCCTCCGCCGCGCCCCTTTTCTTCACGTTGATAATATATATCAATTGATAATAGATATCAACAGAAATCGCCCGCGGCCGGACGGGGCGCCCGCCCCGGCGTCCCCATGCTATACTCGGGAATCCCATGGACCCCGTCATCGAGGCGAAGGGCCTCACGAAGGTCTACAAGGACTTCTGGGGCCGCCCCCGCCTGAAGGCGCTCGACGGCCTCAGTCTCGAAGTCCACCCCGGCGAGATCTTCGGCTTCATCGGCCCCAACGGGTCGGGGAAGACCACCACGATGAAGCTCCTCCTGGGCCTCCTCTTCCCCAGCTCGGGGACGGCCCGCGTCCTCGGCCGCGCCCCCACCGACGTCGCCGCCAAGGCGCGCATCGGGTTCCTGCCCGAGGAGTCCTACCTCTACCGGTTCCTGAACGCGGACGAGACGCTCGACTTCTACGCCCGCCTCTTCCACATCGACCGCGCGACCCGGCGCAAGCGGATCGACGAGCTGATCGCCCGCTTCGGCATGGAGCACGCGCGCAAGCGGCAGATCCGGGAGTACTCCAAGGGCATGGTGCGGCGCATCAGCTTCGCCCAGGCGCTCGTCAACGACCCCGAGATCGTCTTCCTCGACGAGCCCACGTCGGGCCTCGACCCGATCTCGTCCCGCGACATGAAGGACCTCATCCTCGAGCTCAAGGCGCGCGGCAAGACCGTGTTCCTCTCGAGCCACCTGCTGGCGGACGTGCAGGCGATCTGCGACCGGATCGGGATCATCCACGAGGGCAGGCTCAAGGAGTACGGGCCGGTGCGCGACATCCTCGTGCGCCGCGACCACGTCGCCCTGACCTTCCGGAACCTCAGCGACGAGGCGAAGCGGAAGGTGCTCGACCTCGCCGCGAAGGAGGGGGCCCAGCTCGTCTCCGCCGACAACACCCTGGAGACCCTCGAGGACGTCTTCCTCCGCACGGTGCAAGGGGGGAAGCGGCCGCCGACATGAGCCAAGCGTCCGGATTCGCCCTGAAGCAGAGCGCCGCGCACGCTTCAGGGCCTGCGGCGACGCTGGGGCGGCTCTGGGCCGTCGCCGCCCTCACTTTCCTCGAAGCCGTCCGTCGGAAGGTCTTCCTCATCGTCCTCATCGTCGGCGCGGCGATCGTCAGCTCGGCGGCGTTCCTCCCCGCCGTCGATCCCCAAGGCCGACTGCGCCTCGTGGAGATCTGGTCCGTCCGGACGGTCACGATCTTCTGCTCGCTCGGCGCGATCTTCCTCGCGGGATTCTCGCTCCCGGGAGATTTCGAGCATCGCCGCATCTACACCCTCGTCACCAAGCCGATCCACAAGGCGACCTTCTTCATCGGCAAGTTCCTCGGGTTCGTCCTCCTGATGGCCGTGTTCCTCGTGATCATGGGGACCATCACGCTGGCGTACTTGAAGTTCATCGGAGCGGTGTCGAAGGACTTCCCGGAAACCCGCGCCTACCCCCGCCAAGCCCCCGACGTCGTCTCGGGACCGATCGCGCCGCAGGGAACGGAAAAGAAGGGGACCCGGAGCGACCAGGCGGGAATCGAGTTCCGGTACGACCACCTTCCGGTCGGGCGGATTCCCGATCGCGTGCCGGCCCGGGCCAGGCTCGAACTGCTCCGGCTCCCCAACCTGGAGTTCCGGCTCGAAGCCGACGCGTGGATCGTGGCCATCCATCCGGAGACCCGGGAAGAGGACGCCCAGCTCATCCATTTCCAGACGAATCGCTGGACCCAGGCCGAATTCGAGATCCCCGGCCGCCTGGTCTCGGCGGATGGACGATTGTGGATCAAGATCCTCCCGGAAGACCCCGACGTTCTCATCATCGCCGGGCCCGGGGACTTCTCGGTCCGCACCGACCCCGTGAATTTCGAGCTGAACTTCATGAAGGGGATGTTCCTCGTGCTGCTGCAGTCGTCCATGGTCCTGCTCGCCACGCTGTCGGCGTCCACGTTCGTCTCCGCCCCCGTCAGCATCCTCCTGGGGATCTGCCTGTTCCTGACGGGCTCGGCGTGGTCGTTCGTCACGGAGTCCCTCGAGGACGTGGACCGCCGGCTCCAGGACGTGGAGCGGCGCGAGCGGGAGGGCGTGCCCGAGCACGGCCCCGAGGACATTCCGCCGTGGCTGCTCCGGATCTCGGGCGCGATGTCGCGCGTCGTGCTCAAGGCGGTGCCCGACTTCGAGGCGTTCAACTTCGGGGAGTGGTTGTTGACGGACACGGCCGTCTCGACGAGAGACCTGGGCCGCGCGCTCGTCTCCTTCGCGACGCGGGCCGCGATCCTGCTCCTGGTCGGGCTGGTCTTGATTTCCTTCAGGGATTTCTCAACGTAAACGCATGAAACGAATGACGATGGCGGGGGTCGCCCTCCTCCTGGTCGCGCTGGCCTTCGTGCAATCCGGACTGGAGCGGACGAAGGTGCAGAAGCTCGAACGCGAGTCGCAGAATCTCAGCGACTTGAAAGCGTCGTCGCTCCTTCCGACGTACATCGGGTCGCTCTTCCTCGGATCGTTCCGCGCCGTCGCGATCGACATCCTCTGGATCCAGATGCAGCGAATGCGCGAGCAGGAGCACCGCTACTTCGAGACGGTCGAATACATGGAGCTCATCACGAAGCTCCAGCCGCGCAATCCCGAGGCGTGGGCCTTCATGGGGTGGGACGCCTCGGGGAACATCGCCAACCAGTTCCGGACCGAGGAGGAGGAACAACTCGCCCGGGGACTCCAGGAGCGCATCGCCGCCGGGGGCCCCGATGCGGACAAGGCGCGGGCCCGCCTCGAAAAGCTGCGCACGATCATCGTTGAAAAGGACAAGAAGTACCGGGCCTGGGTGAAGCGCGGGTTCCTGACGCTGGCGGAGGGGTCCCGGCACCTGCCGGACGACCCCTACCTCCAGTGCGACATCGGCCAGTCGCTCTGGACCAAGTCCGCCTGGGCCCCGGGCGTCCTGGATCGGCAGTTCCTGCTGGCCATTGAACAGGACGACGACCTGCAGAAGGTCCTGGGCGAGGGCCTGCCGCCGGGGCGAAAGACCGCCTATGAATTGTCCGAAGCGTGGTTCCTCAAGGGCCAGGCCACGCTGGAACGGCTGATCAAGGAGGGTCGATTCCGGGTCTACCGGACGCTGGCGGAGACGATGAGCCGGCCCGACGAGGGGGAGCGGCGCCACCACACGACCCAGGTGGGGCGCAACATCGACCTGGCCTCCTGCGCGGGCGCCATCCACACGGTGAGGTACCTCGACGGCGTGCTCAAGTGGCGCCGCGCCCGCGTCGCCTCCCCGTCGGAGGCGCCCGCTCTGCTGCGGCAGGCGTCCGAGTGCTTCGCCAAGGCGGCGGACCAGGCGAAACTCTACCGGAAGCTGTATTCAATCACCGAACCGGGACTGCGCGGGATGCACGACTCCCGCGCCGATCTCTGCGAGGGGCTGGCGAAATTCTGCGCCGACCTGGCGGACCTTCCCCACCCCGTTCCGGAGGCGGAGCGCGCAAAGCTCCTCGCGCGGCTCGAACTGATCTGGTGGAGTCCCGTCGATCGCAACGCTCCACCCGAGAAGCAGGTGCCGCCGACGGACGACCGGTACGTCCTCGACTACCTCGGCTGGCTCAAGCAATCGCTCGGCGGCGACGGGTACGAGTACAACGATCTCCGCATTGCCCTCCATATCGGCAATCAACTGGTGAAGGGCGTGAGGGCGGACGCCACGATCGGGCCCGGGACTACCGACGTTGACTGGTATCAATTCTACGCCGCGCCCGCGAAGAAGGAGCCCGAGGGCCACTCACACGACGAGCCGGGCCCTGCGGTCGGACCGATGACCTCGTGGTTCCGGATTCAGCGCGTCGGGGAGACCCCGTTGACGGTCACCGCCTTCGGCCTCAGCCGGAAGACCCTGGCGACCGTGAGAAACTTCGACCTGACCGGGGACGATCCGCAAGAATTCCCCGTGCCCTCCGACATGGAAGGGTGGGTCTACGTCATGGTGACCGCGAAGTCCCCCGACTCGGCGGCCGGCCTGAAAAGCGGATACTCGATCACGGCCCTGGGCGTGAGACCTTGAATCGATGCCGCCGAACCTGCCCTTGTGGACCGTCGCGCCGTTCGCGGCGCTCCTCCTGCTCATCGCCTTCCTTCCGCTCGCGGCGCCGCGGTTCTGGCACTCCAACCGGAACAAACTGCTCGTGTCGCTCGCGGCCGGCCTGCCGGTGGTCATCTACCTCCTCGCCGCGACGGACCACGGCGGCGGCCGGATGGCCCACGTGGCCCTGGAATACGCGGCCTTCATCTCGCTCCTGGGGGCGCTCTACGTCATCGCAGGAGGCATCCGCCTCAAGGGCTCGCTGGCGGGAACGCCGCTGACGAACACGGCCATCCTCGGGATCGGCGCGGTCATCGCGAGCTTCATCGGGACGACGGGCGCGTCGATGCTCCTCATCCGTCCCTTGCTCCGCGCGAACGAGTCGCGCGTCCGGAAGGCGCACGTCGTCGTCTTTTTCATCTTCATCGTATCGAACACCGGCGGCCTCCTCACGCCGCTGGGCGATCCCCCCCTCTACCTGGGCTTCCTGCGGGGCGTGCCGTTCCTGTGGACCTTCAAACTGGCCGTGCCCTGGCTGATCGTGAACGGCGCCCTCCTGGCGATCTTCAACTTCGTCGACCAATGGATCCTGGATCGAGAGGAACGCGAGCGCCCGGGGGCGCAGCTCGAGGACGTGCAGAAGATCAAGGAACCCCTCGGCGTGGAGGGGGGATTCAACTTCCTCTGGCTGGGATGCGTGATTGCCCTCATCTACGCCGCGGGCGCGTGGGGCGTCACCCTCCTCGGAAGCCGCGACACCGTGGTCCTGGTCCTGGTCGGCGGATTCTGGGCCTTGGGCGCTTTCTCCTGGGCGATCACGCGGGGTGAAGTCCGTTCCGCCAACCGGTTCTCGTGGGCTCCCATGGCGGAGGTGGCCGCGATCTTCCTTGGGATCTTCGTGACGATGGAGCCGGCCCTGAAGCTGGTCGCGGCGGAGGGGGGGAGCCTGGGGATCCGCCAACCGTGGCAGTTCTTCTGGGCGACGGGCCTGCTCTCGAGCGTGCTGGACAACGCGCCGACGTACCTGACGTTCACGGCGCTCGGGACGGCCGTGGTCAACGCCGCCGATCCGGGCGCCGGATTGACACCGGATCTCCTGGAGCCGTTCGCGGGGCATCCGTGGGGCGCCCCGCTGCTGGCCGCGATCTCCTGCGGCGCGGTCTTCATGGGGGCGATGACGTACATCGGCAACGGCCCCAACTTCATGGTGAAGGCGATCGCCGAGGAGAACCAGGTGGCGATGCCCTCCTTCGTTGCCTACATGGGATGGTCAGTGGCAGTTCTAATACCACTCTTCGTGATTCTGACGTTGGTGTGGTTCTAGTGAACGTTGACGGTTGACTGATGACCGTTGACGGGGCTCTTCCAGAGTCACCCGGCCGCTCCGGCGGACCACCCAGCCCAGTCAACAGTCAACCGTCAACGGTCAACGGGCCCGCAGGCACACCAACCCATGCGCCCCGCCTTGACAGTGGCCGGGCACACTGTTATTAATCATCGCGCCTAGCGCTTCTCTAATCGAACCCCAACGTGTTCCGGGCCTTGTTTCCCCTATTTCGGAGCCGCCTGTGAGACGCCGAGCCCCTCGTCGACGCCTTTCCACCGCGGTGCTGTTCCTGTTCATGGCCTTCTGCCTGTACCTGTACATCACCCCGGACGCGATCGCGTCGATCCTCGGCACGCAGGAGGCGGTCAAGTCCACCCACGAGGTTCACTTCTTCGAGTTCATGACGAGCGCGTCCTACGACGGCTTCGAGAAGACGATGTTGTGGGTCGTCTTCTTCACCGCGCTCGCGGCGCTCGCTTACGCGTACATGCTCGTCGGGCAGGTGATGCGGGCGGACACCGGCACCGACAAGATGAAATTCGTGGCGGACGCGACCCGGGAGGGCGCGAACGCCTACATGGCCCAGCAGGGCCGGCGGCTCGTGCCGCTCATGGTGATCGTCACCCTCATCTTGTTCTTCACCAAGATGGAGCCCTCGCTGACGCTCGCGATCGGTCGCGCCGGCGCGTTCCTCGTGGGCGCCACGTTCAGCTGGCTCGTCGGATTCATCGGCATGCGCCTCGCGACGCAGGGCAACCTGCGCGTCGCCGCGGCGGCCCGCACGAGCTACGGCACGGCCATGCAGCTCGGGTACCGGACCGGCACGATCACGGGCATGCTGACGGACGGCCTCGGCCTCCTCGGCGGCACGGTGATCTTCATGATGTTCGGCGAAAAGGCGTACGAGGCCCTGCTGGGCTTCGGCTTCGGCGGCACGCTCCTCGCCCTCTTCATGCGCGTCGGCGGCGGCATCTACACGAAGGCCGCGGACGTCGGCGCCGACCTCGTCGGAAAAATCGAGGCGGGCATCCCCGAGGACGATCCCCGCAACGCCGCGACGATCGCGGACAACGTCGGCGATAACGTCGGCGACTGCGCGGGCATGGCGGCGGACATCTTCGAGTCGTACGAGGTGACGATCGTCGCCGCGATGATCCTGGGCTACGCCAGCTTCGGCCACAAGGGGGTCATCTTCCCTCTCCTCGTGCGCGCCATCGGCGTGGTCGGGTCGATCATCAGCACGTACAGCGTGCGGGCGACCGACAAGGACACGTCGGACACGGCCCTCCACTCGGTGCACCGGGGCTTCATGATCGGCAGCGTGATTTCCGTCGTCGGCTTCATCCTCCTCGGCCTCGTCTACCTGAAATTCGACGACGGGTACGTGAAGAATTATCCCCAGGCGCTCAGCGGTTTCCAGGTCACCGAGCAGTTCACCAAGGATCGCGCGATCTTCGAGGGCATCCTGCCCAAGGCCGAGAACGAACCGGACCTGAAGAAGCGGGACGGGATCAAGGAAGAGAACGCCGGGAAGCTCAAGGGCTGGCTGGCCACCTACAACAAGCCGATCCTTGCGGAACAGCCGGGGTGGGTGACGTTCGGGATGAAGGGCATCGATATGCGGCCCGCGCTGACCTGCCTGATCGGCATCATCCTCGCCGTGGCCCTGAACAAGTGCACGAGCTACTTCACCCACACCCAGTATGCGCCGGTGAAATCGCTGGCCAAGGCCTGCCAGACGGGTCACGCGACCAACATCATCCAGGGATTCGCCGTCGGCTATGAGTCGACGGTCTATGCCATCCTGATCATCGCGGGCGCGATCCTGGGTTCAGTCCTCCTGTACACCGGGGCGAGCCCGATCTTCGTCGCCTACGGCGTGGCCATGTGCGGCATCGGCATGCTCACCCTGACGGGCAACACGATCTCGATGGACGTCTTCGGGCCCGTCGCGGACAACGCGAACGGCATCGGCGAGATGGGGTACGACAAGGAAGAGATGGAGAAGAAGGAGAAGGGCAGCTACAAGCGGGCGCGCCAGATCCTGGCCGACCTCGACGCCGTCGGGAACACGACCAAGGCCGAGACCAAGGGCATCGCGATCGGCTCCGCGGTCATCGCGGCGGTCTCCCTCTTCGCCAGCTTCGTCGCCGTCATCGCCGTCGGCAGCGAGGAGGCGATCGGCCGCATGACGACGCTGGAATACGCCAAGGAGGCGGCCAAGCTCACCGTGGCCGAGCCGATGGTTTTCATCGGCCTGCTCCTCGGCGGCGCGGTGCCGTTCCTCTTCTCGAGCATGCTCCTGCGGGCGGTCGGTCGCGCGGCGTTCCTGATCGTCAAGGAGGTCCGGCTCCAGTTCAAGGACAAGGCGATCTGGGCCGGCACCAAGAAGCCCGACTACGGCCGGGTCGTCGGCATCTGCACGTCGGCGGCTCAGAAGGAGCTGATCGGGCCGGGGCTTCTCGGCATCATCACCCCGCTCCTCGTCGGATTCCTGCTCGGGCCGTACGGCCTGGGCGGCTTCCTCGCGGGCATGATCCTCGTGGGCCAGCTCCTCGCCGTCTTCATGGCGAACGCGGGCGGCGCGTGGGACAACGCGAAGAAGGCGATCGAGGACGGCCTCTACGGCGGCAAGGGAAGCGAAGCGCACAAGGCGGCGGTCACGGGCGACACCGTCGGCGATCCGCTCAAGGACACGGCGGGCCCCGCCGTCAACCCGCTCGTCAAGGTCATGAACATGGTGAGCCTGATCGCCCTCCCCCTGATGATCACCTACAACGTGGGCGGTTCATCCGCGGGCGTCGGCTGGGCCGTCGTAGTCGTGTGCCTCGCGGCCGTCGTGTGGGCGCTCTGGCAGTCGAAGCGCGAGACGGCGGAGATGAGCCAGGCGGACGAGGCAACGAAGTAGAATAGATAGACTTCAGACTGAAGACTTCAGACTTCAGTAAGAGCCGTCAGTATTCAGTTGTCAGCGCGGAAGGGTTTGAGGTTCGGCCTGAAGTCTGAAGTCGGAAGTCCGAAGTCTAACCCGCGTCTGTCCCATTGCGAACGCGCGACACTTCGATCCCGTATTCCGCCAGCTTGCGATAGAGCGTCTTCCGGTCGATCCCCAGCCGGTCCGCGGCCGCCTTGATGTTGCCGTGGGTCTCCTGCACCACCTGCGTGATGTGGAGCTTCTCCATCTCGTGGAGGGACAGGCCCGGCCCCGGGGCGGGACCCCCCTCGCGGACGGGCGGTCTCGGCGCGCGCAGCTCTTCGGGCAGGTCCTCGGCCATGATCTGCGACTTCGTGTTGAGGACGACCGCCCGCTCGATCACGTGCTGCAGCTCGCGCACGTTGCCCGGCCAGGAATACTCCTGGAGCCGCTTCAGCGCCTCCTCCGACACGCCCGTGATGTTCTTCCCCGCGATGGCGTTGAACGTCGCGATGAAGTGGTCGCAGAGCGCGGGGATGTCCTCCTTGCGGTCCCGCAGGGGCGGCGTCGAGATCGTGACGACGTTGAATCGGTAGTAGAGGTCGGCGCGGAACTTCCCGTCGCGCACGAGCTCCTGGAGGTTCTTGTTCGACGACGCGAGGATGCGCACGTCGGTCCGGATCGACTTCGTGTCGCCCAGCCGGCGCGTCTCCGACTCCTCGAGGACGCGCAGGAGCTTGGCCTGGAGCGAGACGCTCATGTCCCCCACCTCGTCCAGCAGGAGCGTGCCGCCGGACGCGATCTCGACGACCCCCGGCTTGTCCGCGACGGCCGTGCTGTGGGCGCCGCGCGCGTAGCCGAAGAGCTCGGACTCGAGGAGCATGTCGGGCAGGGCCGCGCAGTTGATCGCGACGAAGGGCTTCGTCGCGCGGTCGCTGTTCTGGTGGATGGCGCGCGCGACGAGCTCCTTCCCCGTCCCGCTCTCGCCCTGGATGAGGACCGTGGTCCGCCCCGGCGCCACCTTCGCGATCGTCTTGTACAGCTCCGCCATGGCGCGCGAGTGGCCCACGAGGTGGAGCTTCCGGGCGGACGCGGGCCCGGCGGGCGCCTCGGTCTTGAGCGCCAGCGAGCGGTGGTGTTCCAGCGCCCGGCTGAGCGTCAGGCGGATCTCGTCAAACTTGAAGGGCTTCGAGACGTAATCGAACGCCCCCGCTTTCATGGCCTCGACCGCGGTATCGACCGAGCCGAACCCGGTCATCATCACGACCTGCGTGAGCGGCCGGAGCTGGCGGATCTCGCGCAGGACCTGCAGGCCGCCGACGTCGGGCATCCGGATGTCGGCCAGGACGACTTCGAACGGCTCGGAGCGGGCGAAGCGCTGGGCCTCGGGCCCGCTGAACGCGACGGTGACCCCGTACCCCCAGTTGGAGAGGACCTCCTTGAGCATGAGGGCGTTTTCGCGGTCGTCCTCGACGAGCAGGAGTCGGGCCTTGAAGGGCGCGCTGAGCTCACCTTCGGGGCGGGGCTCGGTCATGGACTACTCGGGCTTGAGGCCGGTTCCTTTGCAGGTCCTGCAATTCTTCTTGGGGTTGCCGCCGCACTTCAAGCACGACGGGGTGCTGCCCTTTCCGGAGCATTTCAGGCAGGTGGAAAAGGTGCCGGGGTCGAGGCCCGAGCCGCTGCAGGGTCGGCACTTGTTGACCCCGTCGGCGCAGTTGTCGCAAATCGTGAACTTCCTGCCCCCGCAATCGCCGCACGGCTGGGCGCCAGGGCCCATCAGGCTCGCCACCATCAGCACGACGGCGACGACCACGACGAGGATCCCGATGATCTTGACGTACTGGAGGGCGTCGTCCGACGTCGCGGCCCGGGCCCGCGGGGCGGCCTTCGCCTGGCCGCACGAGGGGCACACGGGATCGGACGCCGCCATCGCGGCTCCGCAGGACGCGCAGGGCACGCTCATTTCGGCGGCTCCTCCTTCTTCGGAGGCTCCTCTTTCGGCGGGTCTTCTTTCTTGGGCGGCTCCTCCTTGGGAGGATCTTCCTTCTTGGGGGGATCTTCCTTCGGCGGCTCCTCTTTCTTGGGCTCTTCCTGCGGCGGCGGCTTGAGCGGCTGCTCCTCGCTCGGGAAATCAGCCCGGATGTTGCCGGCTTCCTTGAAGGCCATGACGGACTTGGAGGTGTAGTCGCGCAGGTCCTCGAGCTCGCGCAGCTGCTCTTTCTTCAGGTCCGGCAGCGTCAGTCCCTTCACCAGCTCGTCGTCGAGCCGGAGGAACTCGTCCCGGCAGCCGGCGAGGGTCTCCCTCAGGGCCCGGATCTCCTTGATCGTCGCCGCGATCTCCTCGGCGTTGTTGCGGCCCAGGATCTCCTGCGTCTTCTCCCGGATTTCCTTGAGCCGCTTGGTGGCCCCGTCCATTTTCTTCTCGGCCTGGTACATGGGGATGTAGAGCCCCCCGTAGGTGGGCGGCTTGCTCGCGGGATCGAGCACCCCGTTCGCGTCCCAGATCCACGTCTTCAGGATGACCAGCCTCTCGCCGATGTCCTGGATCTCCTTCGTGGGCCCCTTCCCCTCCTTCATCACGAGCGTGTTCAGCTCGTGGAAGATCTCGTTCGTCTTCTGGTACTCCGCGAGGGCGGCCTTGATCTTCCCGGTGTCCTCCGGAGTCAGTTCCTTCCCCTCGACCCAGACCTTGGCCTGGATCTTGAACGTCTCCTCCCAGGCCTGCTTGGATTTCGCGAACGCGTTCTCCCACTCGACCTTCACGTTGCGCACGACGGCGGGCTTCCCGGTCAGCTTGACGTAGAGCCGCCAGCCGATGGCGGCGATGAGGAGGACCGACGCCACGATGATGCCGAAGACGAGGTACGCCTTGACATTGCTCGGCGGACCGGCGGGAGGCGCCGGCCGCTTCACGGTGGGAGGACGGACCGGCCGCGCTTGGCTCAGCGGAATCCGTTCAGGACCAGGTGCCGCGGCGGGCGGAACCGGATCGGGAGGCACGGCGGATTCGTCACTCATGTTTAGCTCTAAGCTTTAAGCTCTAAGCTATAAGCCAGAAAGAAGCCCGCTGAAAGCTTAGAGCTTAAAGCTTAAAGCTGGCCTCTCAGTTACCCTGGACGCCCAGCGTCTGCAGTTCCAACTGGGCGGCCTCCGCCCAGGGAGTGCCCTTGTACGCGCGGACGATCTCCGTGAGGTACCCCTCCGCCCGCGCCTTGTACTCCTGCTTCTGTTCCGGCTTCGTCGCCTCGGCCGCGAACGTCGCATAGGCCTTCGCGGCGGTGCGGAGCGCCGCCACGTAGTCCTCCGCCTCGTCCTTGCGCTCGGGCGGGCCCATCGCGATGGCCTTGACCGCCGCGAAGAGCGCGGTCCGGATCTTGGCCCGGTCCTTGCCCGCCTTCTCGAGGAGCGCTCCCGCCGACCACGCGCCCGCGGCCTGCTGGAGCGCGGGCGAAGTGGAGGGATCGGCCAGGAGCTTCTGGCAGTAGGCATCCAGCTCCGACGTCTTCTTCATCGTCTTCAGGCACCGGAAGACGCCGAGCTTCGCGGCCTCGGCGTACGGGGAGGCCGAATTCCCCGCGACCTCCTGGAAACCGGAGAGGGCCTCTCCGTGCTCGCCCCGCGCGAAGGCCAGGTTCGCCAGGCCCATCTTGGCCTCGCTCGCCAGCGGCTCCGGTTCCGCCTTCATTTCGTCCAGCACGGTCTTTTGGGATTCGACGCCCTTCGCGCCCGCGATGTCGTACGCCTTGCGGTACGACTCCGGGCGCCACCACGTGTCCCCGCACTCCGTCCGGAGGCGCTTGAGCATGGCGAGCGCGCCGACCGTGTCGCCCCGCTCCGCGAGGAACCCCCCCCACGCGAGGAAGACCGGGGCCTTGTTCCAATCCCTCAGCTTCTTGGTCTCGATCTCCTTGATCGCCTCTTCGAACCGGGTCGCCGCCTTGTCGGGCTTCCCCTCGCCCATGGCGTTCTTGGCGCTCTGGAACGAGCTCGGCTCGTCGGCGAACGCGATGCCCTCGATCTCCGACCCCTTCAGGGTCTGCGCCTTTCCCTGGGCGTCGGTGTAGGTCACGGCCTGGTACGACTGGCGCGTGATGCGGCACTTGATCTCGACGCCCCCGGGCCTCAGGATGCGGTCCTGCGGGGCCTGCTGGGCGGACGCCGCCGACGCGCACGCCAGGACGGCCGCCGCCACGACGATCGCGATTCTCATCCGGATGTTCCTCGCTCTACTGTAGCGTCTTCAATTTCTGGGCGATGATCTTCTGGCCCTCGGTCTCCATGAACCGCTCCATGGCGTCTTCCAGCGTCGCCTTGGCCTTCGCGCCCGTGCCGGCCTCCTGGACGAGCTTGGTCGCCGCCTCCTTGGACTGGTGGTCGATCGCCCGCAGCTCGGTTTCCATCCTCGCCTTGAGTTCGGGCGCGTTGTACGGCTCCGCGAACTGGCGCCACTGCTTGACCGCCTGGCTGAAATGGCCCCGGTCCAGGCACTCCAGCTTGATCCGGTCCTTCGTCCGGTTGTAGTCCGTCTGCCAGACGTCCTGCGCGTTCGTGCCGCGCCACCGTTCGAGATCCTGCCGCCAGCTCGCCAGGATCTTCGACTTCACCGTCATGCCGTACTTCGACAGGAGCGTGTCGCATTCCTTCCAGAAGGCATCTGCCTGCTTCATGGCGGTATTGGCGGCTTTCGCGGCCGTGATGCGGCGGTCGAAATCGTCGATCGCCGCGGCCGCCTCGTTCTCGAACGCGATCTGCTGGCGGTACTGGTTCGCCTGGGTACGCGCCTTGTCGAGCAGGGGCGAGGCGCGGTAGGACGGGCTCACGATCGCCGCCTCGAGCAGGGCCAGGGCGTCGGAGAGTTTTCCCTGTCCGGCGAGCTTCTGGGCGGACTCCATCTCTTCCTTGAGGTTGCGATCCACCGTGCGGTCGACGCGGGCGGGTGCGGATCCCGACGACATGGCGTACGCGAGCGCCAGGATCAGTATCCCGCCGCCCACACCCAAGCCCGTATAGAGAGCCGTCCGGTCCTGCGGCCGGGGAGGGGGCGGAGCGCCCCGGCGGCCGCCCGCGCGGTTCCGGTCGTCCAGCTTCCTGGGTCCCAGCCTATTTGTGTTCACCGATGTACCGCTCCAGGAGTTTTTCGACGTCCGGGAATCCCTTGATGAACGGCCGCGCCGACTCGAGCATCTTCCGCGCCTCGTCCTTGGTCGTCTTCTTCACGGCTTCCGCCTTGGTGCCGTCGACATAGGATTTCGCCTTGCTCCGGAGCCGCTCCCGCTCCCCCTGGAGCATGCCCTTCATCTGGTTCGATTCCTTCTCCCCGTAGCGGGCGCCGAAGTCGTCGACCAGGACCAGGCCCTGGGTGAAGTTCTTCTGGTCGATCTGGCGCGAGACTTCCCGGATGAGCTTGGCGATCTCTTCGCGCCAGCTCGGACCCACGTTCTCGAGGAGCGCCTTGATCTCGTCGCGCACTTCTTTCAGCGCGGGGCCGAACGAGGTCCGCTCGAAATTCGACAGGTGCGCCTGGGCGGTGTCGTACAGCCCCATCCACTCCTTCTTGAATTCCTCGGGGGGCCCCTCCTTCAGGGTCTTGACCCGTTCCAGGAACGGCTTCACCTGCGACTCCGCGCGCGCCTCGAGGTCCATCTGCTGCTTGAGGATCGGCTGGAGGCGGATGGCGACGCTGATCTCCCCTTTCGCGTGCATCATGTACTTCTCGTTCGCCAGGATCTCCCCGACCTTGGCGTACCGCTTCTTGAAGTCGCTCTCGGGGATCTTCTCGAACCCCTCCATGTCCGCCTTGGCGAGCTTCTTGACTTCCTCGGAATTGACCGTCTGGGAACTGAGGAAGAAGAGCCCTCCCCCGAGGAGGACCAGGCCGACCGCGACGGCCACGGCGATCGTGCGGCCCTTCGCCGTCGACGGGAGGGCGAACACCGAATGGTCCTTGTGGACGCGCACCACCGAGCCCGGTTTCACGGTCATCTTGGGGGCGGCCCCGTGGGGACGCGCCGTTCCCGCCTTCGGGGGGTGGGAAACGGGACGTCCCGAAGCGAGCGTGCGGGGGCCGGACTGGGGTGGACGCGACGGAAGCGGACGGCGGCCTCCCTCGGCGGCGCCGGACGTCACGGCTCCGGCCGGCTGCAGCGCCCCTGGTTGAGCGACTTTCTCGGTGAACGTGAACTTCTCGGCGCCGATCTGGAGAACGTCCCCGTTCTTGAGCAGATGCTCCTTGATCTTGGCGCCGTTGACGATCGTCGCCCCGGCCAGGTCGGTGACGACGAACCCCTGCGGCCCCCCGACGATGCGGCAATGCTTGGGCGCCGCCCCCGGATCCGCCACGACGATCTGGCACCCCGGCGCGGTGCCCATGAGGGCGCCGCCGTCCGCCAGGGCGATGTCGATCGTCTTACCTCCCCGCGTGGTTCTCAGGAGACTCATTGATCCCTCAGGTTGCCTCTACTCTCCACTTACCGACCCGTCTCGATCTTCTTTTGCAGCTCGATGAACCGTTCCTTGAGCCCGTACTTGCCCCCGTCGAAGTCGGGGTAGTTGGCCTGGATCTGCTTGATGGCGATCTGGGCGGTCAGGATGTCCTTGTCCTTGCCCCGCAGGTAGTGGCATTGGAGGCTCATGAACCGGGCGATCCACCACGGCTCGCTGCCGGAGGCGGCGATGTTCGCGATGTCCCCGAACGTCGAGATCGCGTTGTCGTAGTGGATCTTCTGCCAGCGCCCGAGCTCGGCGTACACCGCCCCCATCTCGATGTAGGGTCCCACCAGGAGGGGATTGCCGACCAAGGCCGCGGGGACGAACCCCGCCGGACCCTTGATGTTGAAGGCCTTGACGATTTCCTCGTAGGCGGTCTTCGCCCGCAGCCAGTTCTCCGCGTTGTCGGAGATGAAGCTCAGGCAGCGCGCCCTCCGGATCATCAGGTTCAGCCGCTCCTTTTCCGGAATCTTGTCCTTGAACCGGTCGAGGAGCAGGGAGTGCACGAACTCCGCGTCCTCGAAGTAGTTCTTCCAGCCGACGATCCCCTTCTTCATGTCCATGAACGAGCCGACGGTGTCGGGGATGGCATTGAGGCGCTTCGCGGCCATGTACAGCGTCTGGGCGACCGACATCACGTCGTTGACGCGGACGTCCATCGTGAACGCCATGGCGCCCTTGAGCCACTTGTCGTAATAGCGGCAGATCTTCTTGAGGTTCTCCTCGATGACCTTGGGGTCGGCCTTGGCGGCGTTCTCCGGCTTCATCAGGTCCGACGTGATCTCGTCGAGGCGGATCGCGACCGACTTGCATGCCTGCGCCGTCTCCTTGGAGTGGGGGAAACGGTCGAACATCATCTCGAGAGTCTTCACGGCCTCGTCGTTCTTGAGCAGGACGAGCTGGGACTGGATCTGCAGGTAGTGGATCTTGGCCATGCGCTCGTCGTCCGGCGGCATGTCCTTGGCGACCTTCTCCAGGAACTTGAGGCTCTCCTCGGCTTTTCCGACGAGCTCGTGGTTGTAGAGGAAGGCCATTTCCTGGTTGACGACGAGGACCAGCTGCGCGCGGTCTCGCGCGACTTCCTGCGTGTCGGTGGGGATGGTCTCGACCCGCTTGAGGAATTTCTTGAAAAGCTCTTCCGTGCGGTTCAGCTGGTCGAGAATCGCCTTCTGAACGGCCGGATCCTTCTTCCCTTGCTTCACGAAATCGGAGAACTGGCGGAAGGCGTCCACCCTCAGGCAGTACGCGCCGCGCACGAGGGACCGCTCGTAGGCCGGGGCGCGCTCCGGGACGGCCAGGTACTTCTCGGCGGCTTCCTTCAGTTTTCGCGCATTTTCCTGCTTCAGGCCCTGCAGGTACGGGATGTTGTCGGCTTCCTTGGCGTCCTTCCACCGGTCCAGGAGCGTCTGCATGAGCCGGTCCTTTTCCCGCTCGTCCGCCGGGTCCTCGAACGTGTCGAATTCGTTGCTGTAGCAGACGATGGCCTCCCAGCAGGCCTTGACGCCCAGGTCGTGCTTCGGGAACTGGGTGAACACCTTTTCGTACACGATGGCGGCCTCGTACGGCCTCCGCAGGTCCGCGAGGCACTGGCCCATCAGGAAGAGGGCGCGCGGCACGATTTTCGCCCGGACTTCATCGGTCTTGCTGTTCTCGATGGCCTGGCGCAGATTCGACAGCGCGTCCCTCAGGCGCCCCTTCTCCATGCTGTTTTCGGCGCCCTTGATCGCCGCGTCAGGGTCGAGGCGGCCGGAGACCCGGCCGTACTTCTCCAACTTTTCGCGCATCGGGCCGGCGAAGGGGCCGTTCGTGTCGGCCTCGATGACCTTGTCCGCCAGCTGCTTGGCGAGAACGGGTTCCTTGACGCGGAAGAGGGCTTCCACCTTTTCCACCTTCAGCGCGAGTCCGATCCAGTCCCGCTCCGCGGCCGCGTCGCTGATGAAGACTCCGTCGATGAACGCGCGGGCGTCCTTCGGCCGGTTCGTCTTCAGGTAGAGCTGCGCCAGCGTGAGGTAGGTGCCGTAGATGATCTGGTTGAAGTAGGCATTCCGGGGGATGTCGTTCTTCTTCAGGATCGAGATGATCGCCAGCGTGTTCTTGAGCTTGGTCTCCGCCTGCGCGTATTCGCCCAGCTCGAAGAGGCACCGGCCTTCGAGCAGCATGCCTTCGAAGCCCTTCGCGGTGTTGCCGTAGTCGAATTCGAAATCGACCAGGTTTTTCACGGCGTCGTTCAGCAGCTTCTTGCGCTCTTCCTCGCCCAGCCCGGGGATCTTCGCGTGTTCGTACCGGGCGCGGTCCGCCTCGAGGCGCGCATCCATGATCGCGCCGGAGACTTCATCGGAGGCCGGCAGGCGCTTCCAGCGCGCGATGAGCTCGTCAAATTCATTGGTGACTTCCTGGTACAGGCCGATCGCTTCCCTCTTGAGGCGGTCGTGATCGGCGGCCGCGCGGGCGCCCCCCATCTGGTCGACGAGCGCCTTGGCCTTGCGCATCTTGAGGAAGCCGATGTTGATGTGGGCCTCGAGGATCCGGGGATGATTCGTCTCCTCGGCGATGAACGACTGCAGGCGGGCGATGGACTCGGAGATGTACTTGAGGGCCTTGTCGGGATCGGCCTCCCGGTCGGCCTTGGCCAGCTCGATCTCGGCCCGCAGGATGGGGAGCGCGGAGCGGACGTCGCGGGGCAGGGAGTTGTCCTTCTCGATGCGGGCGCAGACGTAGTCCGCGAGGTCGTACCAGCCGCGATAGGCGAGCCGCTTGGCGAAGGAGAAGTCGTCGGAGTCCTGGGCGGCGGCCGTCGAGGCGAACGCGGCCAGGACCAGCGCCGGCAGGCACGTGAACGCACGATGTAACTTCATGGGATTGGCCCCCGATGGTTCCTCGTCCCGGGACGTTACTTCTTCGCGCCGAAGACGTTCGCGTACCGGTAGTACACCTCCAGCGTCAGCGCGTTGATCGCGACGGCGTAGACGCGGCCGCCCTCGAATCCCCAGCGATCCTCCTCGGAGGTCCAGGACCCGTTGGCGCACCCGTCCTTCGACGTCTTCTGGTTCGGGACGATGGTGTTCTTCATGGGCTCGTTCCACTTCTTCCAGTAGGGGCCGTCCGGGCCGTCGTACTGGAACAGGGCGAGCGACGAGTAGTACCAGTAGTAGAAGTCGATCACGTCCGCCTTCCACTCCGGCAGGTCCTTCACGAGGAGCTGGACGCCGCCGAGCGCCGGGTCCTTCTTGTCCTTCGACATGAAGATGCGGCACATCACGGCCACGGCCGTCATCGACTCGTGGTGGACGAAGTTCTCGTTCTTGCCGGGGACGAAGACCTTGCCCGAGGACTTGCCGTTGTAGCCGACGCGGTAGTAGATCGTCGAATCCGTGACCTCGTCGAACCACTTGCGGGTCTTCTCGTACGCCTCGCGCGCCGGCACGTTGAGCTCCGAGAGCTCCGCCGACTTCAGCGCCATGATGGCCCAGCCCGTGACGGACGAGTCGTTGTCGCCGGACTGCTTCGTGTAGCGCCACGCGCGGTCCGGGTTCTGGGCGGAGATGATGAAGTCGACCGCCTGCTGGGCGGGACCCTTGAAGAGCTGGGTCGCCGACATGCCGTACGCCTCGGAGAGGGCCAGGGCGGCGATCGTGTGGTTGTACATGTACTTCGTGCCGCGCCCGCCGACGCACCCCTCGGGATCCTGCTTGGACATGAGCCACTTGAGGCCGTTCTTCACGACCTCGCCGAACTTCAGCGTCTTGCCGGGGGACACGGGGTCGGGATACTCGTCCTTCGAGAGGTGCGAGTAGCCGGCGCCGAGGAACGCGAGGAGCGACAGCGCGGTGAGCCCGGCGTCGTACTCGGGGTCGCCGGCGCCGTTGCACTTGCCGCCGACGCACTGGTTCGTGTAGTTCGTGGCGCCCCACGACCCGTCGGTGTTCTGGTGGCGCGCGAGCCACTTCAGGGCCGCGAGCACCGCGCTTTCCGTGGCCCGGGTGCCGCCGCCGCGCGCGACGAGGTTCTCGCGGCCGCCGAAGCGACCGCCGTACCGCCCGCCGCCGCCGCCGCCGCCGCCGACGCCCATCGTGTCGTACACGCCGGGGTTCTTTCCGGCCTGGCGGCCGCGGAAGCCGCCCGCCTCGCCCTTGATGTAGCTCGTGAACTCCTTGGAGTCGCCCTTCATCTGGGCGTAGTCCTCGTTGTCCGCGCTCTCGTTGTGGTCGGATTCCTTGGCCTCGGGGAAGAAGATGGCCGGCTCCTCGGTCGGGGCGCCGGGCTCGTCCTTCGGGATGCCCTTCCGCTCGAAGACGTCGCGCGGCCGCTCCAGCTCCTGGATGCCGCTCGCCCGCGGCGGCGTCACCGTGACGACCACCTCGGAGGATTCGATCTGCATGTAGCGCTCGATCGTGACGAGGGTCGCGATCAGCAGGATGACGAGGTGGATGCCCGCGGAGATGAACCACCACGGCGCGTTGGAGATCCACCCGCGCTCTTCCTGGACGATGATCTCGCCGCCCTCGGCCTGCTCATCGGTCTCGAGCATCGGCGCTTCTTCTTCGGGTCGCTGCGGCATATCGGACCTCCCTTAAGCCAGCTTCAAGCCAAGACCCACTAATCCGGGATACGACGGGGGGCGGGTCCCCCGGAACGCCCGGCCAGGAACACCTTGACCGTGAGGAACGTCAGGAACGCGAGCAATGCGACTCCGAGGAGCACGGCGACCGGGAGGAACCGGTACTGGGCCGGCGTCTTCGGAGGCTGCACCTTCGCGATGTTGCGCGCCACGAAGAGCGGCGCCTGGTGGAACTCGCCGGACCGGTCCGACCGCTCGTACTTCACGCGCCGGAGGAACACGGCGTCGAGCACCACCGGGGTTTCCTTCTCGATGTCCGGCGGCGGCTCCACGAAATCGACGAAATAGACTTCCTTCGGGGCCTCCGGCAGGGCCAGGTAGGCGCGCGTGACCGTCTCCACGCCGCCCACCGGCGGCGCCAGGCGCACGGGGCCGTCCGGCGCCTTCCAGAATTGCAGGCGAAGGCGGACGGTCAGGCCGCGGAGGTCGTCGGTGCTCGCCATCAGGTCCTTGTAGTCGGCTTCCTTGGCCAGGCCCGCCAGCCGCGCGGGGTCGACCGTGGCCAGGTACTTCACGAGGTAGCGGTACGGCTCGTCGCGGACGTCGGGCGGCACGTCATCCGCCACCTTGTCGAGCATGCCGTCGAAGCGCACTTCTCTCGGGGCGGCCGAGGAGGGGTCGCGCGGCGTGTACTTCATCGCGCCGAAGGCCTTGCGCTCCGCTTCGCGCTCCTTCGCGGCGATCTGCGGCTCCACGACGAGGAACCAGCCGGCGACGACGCACAGCATGAGGGAGACCAGGGCCAGGTTCCAGCGGAAGAGCCGGGTCCCCCAGAAGGGCACCGGGTTGGGCTGGAGCCATCGGGCCGCGGACGGCCGTCGGCGTTCCTGGTCCATATACATTCTTCGCCGGGTTTCCCTAGTGGCCCGCCTTCATCGGCACTTCGATCGGGGCCGCGAACTCGATCCGTTCGAGCTTGTCCTTCTTGCACAGGTCGAGCACGTGGATCACGTCCTTCCACGGGACGTCCGCCAGCGCGTCGATCAGCACCGGGAAGTCGGCCTTCCCGAGCTTCTTGTAGTCGTTCGACATCTGGTTGATCGTCTGCATGAGCTCGAGGTCGCTGTTCGCGGGGGCGCGGTTGCCGACCTTGATCACGGTGCGGCCGTCCACCCAGCGCATGAACACCCGGATTTCCTCGAGCACGATCTTCTCGGGCGGGGTCTGCTCGACGCCGCGGTCCTTGGGAAGCCAGGTCTCGATCTTGCCCTCGAGCTGCTTGAACTTCAGCGAGCACATGAAGAAGAGGCAGAGGCAGAAGATGACGTCCACCATCGGCACCACGTTGATGCCGACGGGGTTGTCCGACGCCTCGCCGATGTTGCTGGAGCCTGCCACGGTTCCTCCTTGGTCCTCAGTTCGACTTGGACTTCTTGCCGCCGGACTGCTCGGGCTGGGCGGCGCCGACGTCGATCTTGTACATCCCGGCCTTGGCGCAGACGTTCATCGCCTTCTGCGGCATCCCGTAGGGAGCCGAGCCGTCCGCCCGGATCATGACCTTGCGCTCGGAAACCCGGGGCGCCTTGGGATCGGTCCCCTTGCGGCCGAGGGCGGCCTCCTTGTCGAGGAACGCGAAGAGCTTGTCCATGTCGGTGTAGTCGGTGCCCTTCACGCCCATCCGCCAGTGCTTCTCTTCGCGGCAGATGCCGCCCTTCTCGTACACGTCGCACTTCAGCTGCTGCCCGAGCAGGTGGTAGACGTTGATCGTCAGCCGGTCCGCCTGCTGGGCGTCCGTGTCGGGCTTGTCCTCCTTCACGACGTCGGCCATCGGCAGCCGGACGTCCTCCAGCTCGCGCTGCCCCATGTCGGACGCGATCATGAGGAAGAGCAGCAGGAGGAACATGATGTCGATCATCGGAATGAGGTTGGGAGTGATGTCCTCCTGGATCGATACCCCTTTTTTCGACATGCCTTAGTCCTCGGTTCGAGCCTCGGAGCCTCCTACTTCGCCGCGCCCTGCTGGGCCTCGGGCGACATCGTCCGCGCCAGCATCTCGCCGACCGCGTTGTTGATGCGCAGCGTCACGTCGGAGATCTTGTTCTTCATGAAGAAGTAGGCGGTCAGGAAGACGACCGCGATGAACAGGCCGATCGTCGTGTTCACGAGCGACTCGTACACGCCGTGGGCCATGTCGCCGGGCGTGGGCGACTTCAGCGTCTCGATGACCTGGAAGGACGCGATCATGCCCGTCACCGTGCCCAGCAGTCCGAGCAGGGGCCCGATGTTGCCGACGAGCGACAGGTAGCTGATCTTGGAGTTGAGGCGGAAGGCCTCGACCATCGCCGTCTCCTCCATGCCCTTCTTCGTCTCCTCGAAGCCGCCGAAGCTGCGCGCGAGCGCGCCCGCGATGATGCGGCTCGAGTAGCTCTTGTCCTCGGAGGCGATCTGGTAGGCCTCGTCCACCTGGCCCTGGGACAGGAGGTTCTCCACCTCGGCCAGGACCGCGTGGTTCTCCAGCTTGGACTCGCTCATCGTCACCAGGAACTGGATGAGGAGCGCCGTCCCGATCATCGACGTCGTGACGAGCAGGATGCCGACCAGTCCCGTCGACTTGAACAGGTCGAACCAGCTCTTCGTGGACTTGACCTGGTCGCCGGCCCCGTGATCCTGCATCGCGAAAGCGGCTCCCGCGAAGACCACCACCGCCATCGCCACACCCAAGTACGGACTCAGCTTCCGAAGCATGTCGCTCTCCCAAAAAAAGGAATGTCAGGGGAAATTACAGGGCCACGACGAGTCCGCCCGGCCCACTCCGGACGAACCCTTGACACGCCTCCTATCGCAGAGGACGTGCCACCCGGTGTGTCACTTTATACGCTGAATTTGACGCCCTGAAACCAAAATACACTTCATCAATCCGCAACAGTGTGGCATTTTTCCACAGCCGCGCTCTCCGGGGCGGAGTTCGCTCGATTCCGGCCCGCTAATTTGTAAACTATGAGTGTGGCAATATGCCCCACGCGCACGCAATCATTTATGTATTAAAGCTTTATCGTTGTCAACGGGCAGATAGAACGTGAACGTGGACCCTTTTCCGGCCTCGCTGGAGATGACGATCTCGCCCTGATGGTTCCGGACGATCTCCCGGCAAATCGCCAGGCCCAACCCGACCCCCAGGCCGGACTCTTCCTTCCCCTCGGCCGCCTTGGTCGTGAAGAAGGGCTCGAAGGCCCGCTTGATCAGCTCCGGGGGCATCCCCCCGCCGGTGTCCGCGACATCGACCCGGACATGCTCGGTGTCCTCCAGGGGAACCCATACCCCGGGGGCCACCTTTTCCACCTCCTCGCGCGGGGCGAGGCGAACGGAGACCGAAAGGCGCCCCCCGGCGCTCATGGCGTCGAGGGCGTTGGAAAAGAGGTTGAGCAGGACCTGCTCGATCTGGTCGGGATCGGCCACGATCACCGGGAGACCGTCGGGAACCTTCAGCTCCACAGACACGCCGCGCTTGCGCGCGACCGGCTCGATGAGCTGCGTCTCGCGCTTGATGACCCCGTCCAGGTGGACGGGCTCGGCCTTCGGCGGCGGAACGCGCATGCTCCGGAGCACGTTCCGGACGATGCTGGTGAGCCGGTCCACCTGCCCGTCGATGATCCGGAGCCGTTCGGCCACCTTGGGATCCCCCGCTCCCCCGTCGAGCAGCAACTGGAGGTGGCCCGAGATCGCGTTGAGCGGCGTCCCGAGCTCGTGCGCGATGATCGTCGCCACCTGGCCGAGGGTCGCCAGCTTCTCCATCGTCGTCATCTGCCGCTGGGTCGTGAAGAGGCGCTCGTTGACCTCCTGGAGCTGGGCGTTCTTCGAAGCGAGCTCCTCGGTGGCCTCCTGGATCTTCTGCTGCAGCTCCTCGTTGAAGCGCCGGATCTGGTCGAGCAGCTGGCGGTTCTCGTCGATGCTCGCCTTGAGCCGGCGCATCATCCGGTTGTAGGTGCCCCCGAGCCAGCCGAACTCGCCGGTCCGGTGCGGCACGTGCGCGGCGAGATTGCCCGCCTCCGTCGCCTCCATCGACGCCGTGAGCTCGCCGATCGGGCGACGGACGGCCACGTGGAAAAAGAGGGCGACGCCGACGCCGACGACGAGGAGCATGCCGGCTCCGCCGAGGACAAGGTTCATCCGGAGCTTGGGGAGCTCGGGGCCCAGCCCGATTTTGTCGGGGACCACCCTCAGGTGCAGCAGGCCCAGCGGGATCCTCCGGTCCAGCACGACGCCCATGAGCGGCACCGAATAGAGCCTCATCTCGACCGGGCCGCTTTGAATCCTCTTCCAGAGAATCTTGCCTTGAAGCATGGCGTCCACGTCCTGGGGGGTGGCCCGATCCGACACATTCGGGCCGTGGCGGGCGTGCGCCTCGAGGTCCGTGCCCTTCAAGCCGTAGACCGCCATGCCCTCGACGCCCGGGTACCGCTCGATGATCGCCATCAGGTCGCGTCCCAGCTCGGCCTCCTGCTCCTCCTGCCGCAGGAGCAGCGAGTTGCGGGTCTGCTTCAGCCAGTCCTCCATGCGGAAGGTGAGGATCTGGACGAGGTCGTCCACCTCGCGCTCGTGGAGGGCCTCGATGGTGCGGAAGTTGTAGATGTAGTAGATGAGCAGGGTCGGCCCGACGACCATGACGAGGACGAGGTAGAGTTTGAACGCGAGATTGAGCCCGATCCCGCGCGGCGTGATTTTCACGGCAACCCTAAGATACCTGAATCTCCAGGAGTCCTGCGTTCAACGTCCAAGGTGATCCAAGGTCCGGGGCCAAGGACCCCGGATCACCTTGGACCCGGGACGCAGGACTCTGACCTGAGTCCCGATGAGTCCTGCGTTCAACGTCCAAGGTGATCCAAGGTCCGGGGCCAAGGACCGACTTCGGACCAAGGACCCCGGATCACCTTGGACCCGGGACGCAGGACTCTGACCTGAATCCCGAAGAGTCCTGCGTTCAACGTCCAAGGTGATCCAAGGTCCGGGGCCAAGGACCGACTTTGGACCAGGGACCCCGGATCACCTTGGACGCAGGACCCGGGACTCTGACTTGATTTCATCCGCCCCTTCGGTCACAATCCCGGTCGTCGGTGGTCCGAGCAGGAGGTTTATCGCCATAGTCACGTCGCGCCAGCTCGCCGTCGCATGCGCCCGCATCGCCGACGACAAGAAAGCCTCGGACATCGTCCTCCTGGATCTCCGAAAACTCAACGGCATCACGGATTACTTCGTGATCTGCTCGGCGCTCAACGACCGCCAATCGCGCGCCATCGCCGAGGAAGTGGCCGTCGAGATGAAGCGGAAGGGCCTGCGGGCGTTCGGCATCGAGGGCCACCGCGGCGCCCCGTGGATCCTCGAGGACTTCGGCGACTTCGTCCTGCACGTCTTCCG
>DASRJF010000296.1:0-34811 GCA_035649615.1 Planctomycetota bacterium
GGCCGGAGATCGTCCGCCGCTTCAGGGCCAGGGCGAAGGGCCCCACGAAGAAGAGCGAGGCGATGGCGAATCGGAGGGTGGCGAGCGCCAGCGGATCGAGCGTCTTCAGCAGGTGCCGCGCGGCGACGAAGGATGAGCCCCAGACAGTCACCGCGAACGACAGTGCCACGATGGGGAGGACCTTGGAGGGGCTCGAGGGGGGGTGCAAGGGACGATCTTAAAGCTCCAAGCTCCAAGCTCCAAGCTTCAAGCTTCAAGTCAGTCGACCACCAGCTTGGAGCTTGGAGCCAATGAAAAAGCCGCGGGTGCTCTAAATTCTTGACCGGCCTTGCCCCATGGGGGCTCGTGTACACCCGCGGCTACCCATAAGCATAGCCCATAGGCGCGCGAATGGGGTCGCGATCGGTCGCGAGACTAAAAAAAGCCCGGCGGGGGACTGGGGGTTCCCCCGCCGGGCTACGGTGGTGGTTCTGTTTCAGACCTTGCGGAGGAATCTCCGTCCCGCGCACAACAGCAGGGCCAGGCCGAACATCGCGCCCGCCAGGGCCGGCGCCGCCGCGGCCGCGCCGAATCCGCACGACTTTTTCGAGTCGCCTCCGCCGTGGTCGACGCCGTCGTTGTACGTCACGCGGAAGTGGAGCTGGCCGCTCCAGTTGCTGAAGTTGCCGCCCACGTCGCGCGCCCGGATCCGCCAGAACTTGTCGTACCGGGAAACCGTCAGCGAGATCGGGTACGAGGAGGTGCCGGCCGTCGAGAAGAGCTGGGCCTCGATGTCGAGGAACCCGCCGTCCCGGGCGACCTGCAGCTCGTACGAGATGCCCGACACGGGGCCGTTGTCGGTCGACTCGACCCAGTGCAGCGTCACGGCGCCGTAAACCGGATCGGGGACCTGGATGTCGACGTTCGTGGGGCTGATGGCCACGGGGTCCGCCGGCGCGATCTGGTCGCTGCGGAAGTCGGGGCTGTTCGTGTTCGGGACCGCCTCGGTGCCGAACGCCTCGACCCACGTGTTCGCGGCGGCGGGGAATCCGTTGCCGAACGCGTCCTCGACGCGCCAGCGCCAGTCGTAGCCGTTGTCCGAGGGGATGGCGTAGGACAGGGTGTGGACTCCCTGGGGGCCCAGGGCCGTGGCGAGGCTGGTGACCTGGCTCGCCTGCGTCCACGCCGCGCTCTGCGGCTTCACCTGCACGCGGAGGCGGACCTGCTGGCCGGCGTCGGGGTCGGTCACGTCGGCCGTGAATGAGATCTGGTTGTTGGTCCATCCGTCGGGAATCGCGGAGTCGGCCTGGGCCTGCAGGGAAGAGGACGCCGTGGCGCCGATCTGCCCGACCGCCGTCGGAAGGTTCGGGGGCGAACCGAACGCGGGGGGCGTGTACTCCTCGGCCGTGGTGGGATTGACGCCGCCGCCGAAGACGTAGCCCTTGCCGTTCAGGGCCGTCGCGGCCGCGTAATAGCGCTGGTACGTCATGTTCGCGCGCTGGGCCCACGTGTTGGCCGAGGGGAGGTACTCGAACAGGGTGGTCGTCGCGCCGTTGTTGGAATACCCGCCGGCCACGTAGACGCGGTTGGCGACGCTGAAGGAGGCGGGCAACTCTCCGCGCGGGGCCGCGGTGGTGTTCTGATCGACCATCGCCGCGCGGGTCGTCCACGAGCCGCCGGTGGTGGTGCCGCTCGGCGGCGTGAACTCGTAGTTGACGTTGATGTACCCGTTGTTGTAGCCGCCGATCACGTACGCCTTGTCGAGCGCGGGCACCGCCGTCATGCAGCCCATGTACGAGGGGCCGGGCATCGAGGCGCGGGCGGTCGTCGTGTTGTTCGACGGATCGAACTCGTCGCAGACGGACGAGTAGCCGTTGAGGTACCCGCCGGCGACGAAAACCTTCGAGCCGAGAACCGCCGCCATGGTGCCGTACCGCGACCCGAGGAGGTTGCCCACCTGGGACCACGTATTGGCCGCGATGTCCATCCGGTAGATGGCGCCGGTGCCGGCATAGCCGTTGCCGAAGGAATACAGGTAGGACGCGCCGTTCAGGTTGTAGTAGACGCCGGAGTTCAGGTAGATCTGGGTCGGCATGTCGCCCATCGTGACATACGTGTTGTTGACGGGATCGTAGCGGCGCGTGACGCGGTAGGCGTCGCCGCTGGTATTGCCCGCGCTGGGCTGGTAGCCGCCGAACAGGTAGATGTACGTGCCGTCCGTGACGGCGGCCCCGTAGTAGAAGTACGAGCCGGTTTCAGCCGCCCACGTGCCGGTGGGCACCTGCTGGGCGAGGACCGGAGACGCGCCCGCCAGCGCGACCGCGGCGATAATGAAAGATGGGAAGAAAATCCGAGACATGCGCGCCTCCTGCGTGTTCCTGGAACCACCACCCAGGCCCTTGCGACGCCCGCCCAGGAAAAGGCGCGATCCACTGCTCCGCGCTTCTGTACAGTGAGGACCCCGGGACCTTTGGGGAAAAAATCCCGGTTTTTCGGAAATAGTCCGGCGGCCGGGACGGACGCCCGGTACAATTCTTCACCCGTCGGGATCGGTTCCCCGAGACAGGAAACGCGCATGGCCAGGTCGGCGGTGGCCGGGACGAGCCGCAAGCGCAAGGACGCCCCGGCGTTCCCCCCCTTCCCGCGCCGGTTCGCCCCCGAGGGCCTCGACGCGGGCTCCAAGCAGGCGCTCGATCCGCTCTTCATGGATCTCGAGGAGCGGCCCCTCGCGACGCCGGAGGACCTCGTGCGCTGGCTCGAGGACTGGAGCGAGCTCGCCTCGGTCGTCGCCGAGGAGGAATCGCGCCGGTACATCGACCACACCTGCCACACGGACGATCCCGGGACGGAGAAGCGATACCTCGAGTTCCAGCGGGAGATCGTCCCCTTCGTCAAGCCGCGGTGGCAGCACCTCAAGCAGAAGTTCGCGGCCGCCCCGCATCGCACGCAGATCGACCCGGAGCGCTACCAGGTCTTCAACCGCACGATCCTCAACGAGGTCGAGCTCTTCCGCGAGGACAACGTCCCGCTGGAGACGCGCGACGCGGAGCTCGTGGCCGAGTGGCAGAAGATCACCGGCGCGATGATGGTCTACTTCGACGGCAAGGACCGGACGCTCCCCCAGGTGTCGCGCGCGCTGGAGGAGACCGACCGCGCCCGCCGGGAAAAGGCGTGGAGGGGCATCGCGACCCGGCGGCTGCGGGACCGCGATCCGATCGACGCGATCTACGACGAGATGGTCCGCAACCGGGACCGGCGCGCGCGGATCGCCGGCTTCGCGAACTTCCGCGATTACACGTTCCGGGAAAAGGGACGGTTCGACTACACGCCGGACGACTGCCGCCGCTACCACGACGCGGTGGCGGAGCTCGTGGTCCCCGCGCTGCGGCGGCTCCACGAGCGCCGGCGGAAGAAGCTGAAGCTGAAGGCCCTGCGGCCCTGGGACCTGGCCGTCGATCCCGAGGGCGCGGCGCCGCTGCGGCCGTTCGCGAAGGTGACCGAGCTCGTCGCCGGCGCGCGCGACATCTTCGCGCGGGTCGACCCGAACCTGGCCAAGCTCTTCGAGGCGATCCGCGACCGGGGGAACCTCGACCTCGACAGCCGCAAGGGGAAGGCCCCCGGCGGCTACCAGTGCACGCTCGACGCCCAGCGGGTCCCGTTCATCTTCATGAACGCGGCGGGCCTGCAGCGCGACGTCGTGACCCTCCTGCACGAGGGCGGCCACGCGTTCCACGCGATCCTGTGCCGCGGCGACTCGCTCGTCCTCTACCGCCAGGCGCCGATGGAGTTCTGCGAGGTCGCCTCGATGGGCATGGAGGCCCTGGGGTCGGCGCACCTGGAGGTCTTCTACGGAAAGGCCGACGCGGTCCGCGCGCGCCGGGTGTGGTTCGAGGAGATCCTGCGGATCTTCCCCTGGATCGCGACGATCGATGCGTTCCAGCACGAGGTGTACCTGCGGCCCGACGCGACGGCCGCCGACCGCCGGGCGATGTGGCTGAAGGAGAGGCGCCGCTTCAAGGGCGGGGACGACTGGAGCGGGCTCGAGGAGGAGCACGCGTCGTCGTGGCATGCGCAAAATCACCCGTTCACGGTGCCGTTCTATTACATCGAGTACGCGATCGCGCAGATCGGGGCGCTGCAGATCTGGCGCAACGCCCGGAAGGACCGCGCGAAGGCGCTCGAGAAGTACCGGACCGCGCTGGCGCTCGGCGGGTCGCGGCCGCTGCCCGAGCTGTTCCGCGCCGCCGGGATCAAGTTCGGCATGGACGCGAAGACGCTCAAGCCGCTCATCCAGGCGGTCGAAGCGGAACTGTGAGCGGGGCGCTTCCGGATTGACATCCGGTCCCGACCGGGCGAATATCGGGAATTCGAGGGCGCGCTGCATGGCCAAGCCCGGCTCGACTCCCCCCAGCAAGCTGCCCGTGCCGGTCACCGCCTTTCTCCGGGGACCGCTGGGCGAAGTCTCCGCGAGCGTCATCGACGTCAACCCCTTCGGCGCGGAACTCCACTCCAAGACCCGGCTCGCGCCCAACGAACGGGTCGGGCTGACGCTCCGGTGCCCCGCGGTCCGGGGTCCGGCGCTGGCGATCTCGGGCGAGATCCGGACCTGCCGCGAGGAGCCCGGGCCGATGTACTTTCTCCAGGTCGACTTCACCCACACCGGCGATTCCGAGAAGAGGCTCCAGACCTTCCTGTGGGGGCTGGAGGAGGCGCGCCGGAAGAACCGCCACCGGTGACCGCGGGGCGCCTTCCCCCGTCCGTCGTTCACTTCCGACTTGACTTTTGGCCCCGGCCAATGCATACTGAATGGGTAAGGGGCGCGATCCCGGCCGCGTGGGGCTGCCGGTGAAAGTCCCTGTCCACGAAGGTGCGCAGGTGGGTTAGAATCAGGCCATGAACATACTCGCCTCCCTGGTCCTCTTTGCAGCCCTGGCTCCCCAGGACTCCTGGAAAGACACGCACCGGATCCATCTCCGGAACGGCAACGCCCTCGACGGGCGCCTGGAGAAGGTGGGAGAAAAGGAAATCCTCGTGCGGTGGACGCCCGGCGTCCTCCTCTGGATCAAGACCATGGACGTGGTCAAGATCGAGGAGATCACCATCCGCACGATCAACTCGGAGCCCCGGAAAGTCCCCCTCCACGAGGCGCCCCCCGGGAAGGATGCCCCGGCGCCCGCGGACGAGGGCCCGCCTCCCCGGGATCCGAAGCGGCCGCAGAGCGACATCGACAAGTTCTTCACCCGGATCCTGGCGGCCGACAACATGACGTCCGAGATCCTCGCCAAGGAGGTCCGCGGCCTGGGACTGGAGGGGGCGAAAGCGATCATCGCCGAGCTGCCCCTGATGGACCAGCCGAAGACCGACCTCGCGCTCGTGGCGCTCGACCAGATGCGCGACCTGCCGATCGACCGGGAGCTCCGCGGACTCCTGGAGTCGAAGCGGTCGGATATCCGCGCGGGCATCTGCAAGATCCTCGGCAACCGCGGCAGCGGTTCCCTGGGCTCCGTCGCGGGGCTGCTCCGCGACCCTGCTCCCAAGGTGCGCATCGCGGCCCTCATGGCCCTGGGCAACTCCGGCGACTCCTCCATGCTGAATGCCATCTCGGACCTCGCGCTCGATCCCGATCCGATGGTGCGGTCGCGGGCGATCCGGGCCGCGGAGGAGTTGAGCGCCCGAATCCAGGGCGACACCGACCTGGCCCTCCGGTGGCTTTCCCAGTTGACGCGGGGACCCGCCGGGAGCGTCGCCGAGATCGCCGGGGGGATCGCCCGGCTGGCGGAACGGGCCGTGGAAGGATTCCCGACGGACGACGTCCGCCACCGCTTCGCGGAACTGCTGACCGACCGGGAGCCTTCGACCCGCGCGGCGGCCGCCTTCGCGCTCTCCAGTGTCCGGCCGGCCGAGGCCTCGGCCGAATCCATCATCAGCGCTCTTTCCGGGGAGCGCGATCCCCGGGCGGCCGTCTCCATGTGCGAGGCCCTGGGAAAGCTGAAGGTCCACAAGTCCATCGAGACGCTCATCGACAGGCTCAGGGAGGATTCCAAGGACGTCCGGCCCGCCGCCCAGAGGGCTCTCGAGAAAATCGCCGGCAACGCGGAATTCGGCGGGGACTACGAAAAGTGGAACCAGTGGTTCGAACAGAACAAGGGGCGGAACCCATGAGGGTTTGTGCGGACGTTCGCGGCCGCGGCGCTCCCGCGGGGCGCCGCGGGATGACGCTCATCGAGATCATCATCGGTCTCGGGGTCGTCGTCATCGCCATCCTCGGGATCATGAGCGCGCTCGTCGGCGCCTCCCGCATCGACGAGGCCACGGCCGAGCAGGTGCGCGCGTTGAACGCCTGCAAATCCACGATCGAAATGATGAAGCAGACGCCCTTCCACGAGATCTGGGCGAGGTACAACTCGAACCCCGCGGACGACCCGGGAGGCGCGGGCACGGCGCCCGGCGCCAGCTTCGCCGTGGCCGGCCTGAGGGCGCAGGCCTCGGACGCCGACGGCCTGCCGGGCCAGATCTTTTTTCCGGAGGCGGGCGGCAACCTGTGCGAAACGGTGATCGATAACCGCCTCGGCATGCCCGCGGCGAAGGACTTGAACGGGAACGGCTTCCCCACCGACGTGAACGTGAATACGACCTATCTCATCCTGCCCGTCCGCGTGAGCGTGGACTGGCAGGGGGCGACCGGCCCGTACCACATGGAACTTACGACGTGGCTTTTCGAATGATCCGAATGAGCGCGAAACCCATGACGCAGATTCGACGGGAAGCGGCCGCGCGGCGAGAAGCGGGACCGGCGCTGAGCGGGCGCCGGAAGGCGCGAGTCGAAGGGTTCACCCTGATCGAGATCATGATCTCGATCGCGGTGCTCGCCATCCTCGTCGTCGGGATCTACACGGCCCTGTCCGCGAGCCAGAGCCTGTACGTCACGGGAGTGACCCGCCAGGAGATCCAGGAACGGGTGCGGCGCGCCCTCGAACAGATCGCGCTCGAGCTGCGCCAGGGGAGCTCGGGCCTGGGAGCGGGCATCTCCTTCGCCACGGCCGGATCCGCCGGCGACGAAACCGTCACGTTCTGCATGTGCACCGGCTTCGCCGCGAGCTTCCCCACGTGGAGCTCGCCGATCACCATCAGCACGATCAACGGAGACGGCGAGGCGGACAACGGCGTCGACGACAACAACAACCGGATGGTCGATGAACGAAAAGTCGTCCGCACCCAGACCGGGCGTCCCGACAAGCTCCTGGCCGACAACCTCAAGGAGGGGTCGCTCCGGTTCACGCGGACGCTGACGATGGGGCTGGTCGATCGGATCCAGGTCGACCTCACGATCCAAGGAATCGACAGCCAGGGAAAAATTATTGAAGCCTCGGGAAACGTGGTGGTTGACTTGAGAAACCAATGAGAATTTACAACCAAGAGGAGCTCACCATGAAAACGCGGAAGTCCGAGAAGGGCAGCGCCCTGATCCTGGCGGTGGTCGTCACGCTCGTCGTCGCCGGCATGTCCGGCACGTACTTGACGCTCTCGGTCACGAGGAAGAACGCCATCTTCCAGGAAGTGGAGCGCGAGAAGGCGTTCTACGCGGCCGAGGCCGCGCTCTCCCAGGCGAAATACGAGCTGACCGCGAACAAGGACTACGATTTGGTCGCACCCGGCCTCGGAGTCGGCAACGTCGTGCTGAACGGGATCGCCAACACGCAGTGCACCGTCACCCGCGACGTGACCGGCCTCACGGGCAACCAGCGCAGGCTGACCTCGATCGCCGTGTTCGGCCCCAACAACCGCCGGATCGACCGGTCGATCGAAGAAGTGGTCGACAAGCCGGTGACCCAGATCAAGGGCAACTGGCTGGGCGCGATCGTGTCGGAAGACCCCCTCGACTTCAGCGGCAACATCGAGGTGGACGGGCGCGACTGGAATATGGCGAACACCGCCATCGTCGGCGACGGCGTCGTGGCCGCCATGAGCGGCGGCGCCATCTCCGTGGGCGGGTCGGCCGGCCTGGGCGGCAACGGAGCCGCGCCCCCCGGCGCGGGCGCGTCGCCCGGCAGCATGGACGCCGACCACAACTGGGGCGCGGACGGCCTCGACAATGACCTGGAAGGGACGATCGACCAGCCCGGCGAGACCTATCCTACCGATCCGGACCAGGCCCTCGGTTTTCCGGCCGGCACCCTGAAGACGGCGGCTCAGACGGACGGGACGTACTTCACCTCGCAGGCCATGTACAACGCCGCCATCGCCCTGAACGGGGGCAAGATGTTCAGCGGCAAGGTGGTTTATTGCGACTTCATTCCCGCTCCTCCCTTCGAGCTGGGCCTGGGGATGAACACCATGCCCACGCTCCTGGTCGTGCACAACGCCGCGTCGAACGCGGTCATGAAGAACGTCCACGGGGACTTCAAGGGCATGATCCTGGCGGACAAGATCGAGCACATCAACGCGGGCACCACGATCCTGGGGATGATCCAGGCGTGGGGCCAGTTCGGCAACGTGTTCGGCAACGGCACCTCGACGGTCCGCTTCAGCAGCGAGGTCCTGGCCAACCTGCCGGCGATCGCGGTCAATCCCCTGTTCATCCGCCGGTCGTACCGGGAAGTCGTCCGCTAGCCGTAGAAGGGCGTCATCGCGGCGCCCCGGTCGTTGGCCGTCGGACGACCGGGGTGACGGGGGCCGGCTCCCGGCCCCCTTCTCGCTTGAAGCTTGAAGCGTGAAGCCTTAAGCTGGCCTCCCGCCATGGGCCGCGAAATCGTCTACTGCAGCCAGTGCGGGGTCCGCATCCTGGAAAAGGACCTCGCCGCGGGCCGCGCCTTCACCGTCCTCGACAAGGTCTTCTGCGCGGAATGCCGCGACCAGGCGTTCACGCAGGATCCCGCTCCCCGGACCGCCGCCCCGCCCGCCCTGAAGGGAAGCGCAGCGCATCCTTCAGGGCCCGCCCTGAAGGGAAGCGTCGCGCATCCTTCAGGGCCCGCCCGTCCCTCGGCACCTCCCTTGGGCCCCATCAAGGCGGCGGTCACGGCCGCGCGGCCGCCCATGGCGGGCCTGAGGCCCTCCGCCCCCCCGCGGCGCCCCGAAGGCGTGGCCGCCCCCCGCGTGACCGTGAAACGGTCCAACCCGATGCCGATGTACATCGGCAGCGCGGTCGGCGTGGTCGGCATCGTCGTCCTCATCGTCATCATCATGTCGTCGGGCTCCGACAAGACCAAGAAGGGAGCCGGCAGCCCGGGCGCGGTCGACGGCGGGGCCAAGGAGGCCGAGAAGAAGCTCACCCCGGAGGAGCGGGCCGCCCTCAAGCTCAACGAACTCCACCAGTTCGCGTCCGCGGCGACCGATCCCGCGGCCGTGGTGAAGAAGGCCGTCGACGCCGAGAAGGAGATCGTGAACACGCCGAGCGAGGAGGCGTACCGGACCTTCCGCAAGCGGTGGGAACGGAAAGTCGGCGAGGTCGACGCCGGGAAGAAGATCGACGCCCTGCTGGGCCAGGCGAAGTCAATCGTCGCCGCCGACCCCGAATTCAAGCGCTACGCCGAAGTTCGCGAGCTCCTCCAGAAGGCCGACGAGGCGGGCCTGGAGGCGGGCGCCGAGAAGGTGGCCGACGTCCAGAACTACCGCAAGTCCGTGGAGGAGCCGTACGAGGCGGCCGCCGACGACTGGTTCGACAAGAACGGCGACCGGATCCGGACGTGGATGAGGGAGAGCGACTTCAAAGCGGCGCTCATGATCATCGACAAGTTCCCGGAGCCCCTCAAGCTCTCGAAGGTGTGGCGCATCAACCTGGCGAAGCTGCGCGAAGACGCCCTGAAGGGGAAGGCCGCGGCGGAAGCGAAGGCCGCGGGCAAGGAAGTCGCCAAGGAGTGGAACTACTACCACAACATCGGAAACCAGGAGCTCGGTCTCAAGAACTACGCCCGGGCCAAGGAGAACCTGCTCAAGGCCGAGTCCCTGCTGCCGGCGCCGGACAAGCTGACCGACCGGCAGAAGGAGGCGGTCGCCTGGAATATCCTCTACAACATCGGGTGCATCTACGCCCTCGAATCCAAAGACCTCAAGGGGGACGAACAGAAGAAGGCCGTCGATGCCGCCTTTGACTACCTGCGCAAATCGGCCGAGGCGGGGGTGTTCGGATTCCGATGCGGGCATCGGGACCATCCGACGGCGAAAGACCACTGGGACAAGGACGAGGACCTCGCCCCGATCCGCGCCGACGCCCGCTACGCGGAGATCATCCAGAAGCACGACAAGAAGTAGACGCCACGTCTCTGCGATCCGCCCTTCGACCCGGTGAATCCCCGGATCACTTCCCCATGCTCCGCGTGTTCACGGTACCTGCCTGGCGAGCGGAGTAGGTCTTCCCGTCCACGACCCGGCGAAGCCAGGCCGTGACGCGGAACTGGTGGGGCCCGAGCGGCGGCTGGGAGGCCACGACGAGCTTGGGCTCGGTGTGAGCGGACTCAAGCACGATGCGCTCGACGTGGCGCCCCAGGAGCCGCTCGGACAGGACCTCGTTGGAAGCGCGGTAGCGACGAAACCGGAGCTCGTTGCCGTCGACTCCCGGGACGAGCACGATCGCGAAGGTGTCCGGGTCCCCTGGACGGCGGAAGGCGATCTCGTTGGAGGCGCCCAGCCCCTCGTTGACGGAGAGCGCCTCCTGGACGATCCCCGGGTTCGCGCCGTCCAGGAACGCGTAGTGCCCGCCGAAGGCGGAGGCGTTCGAGTCGCCGTCGTTCCAGAGGTAGGGGTAGTCGCCGGGGTCGAAGACTCCGTCGGAATTGGCGTCCACCGGGCCGGAGGTCTTGAGGATCTCCGTGACTTCGCGCAGGACGCGGACCGCGTCGAGCTGGAGGTCGACCCGGGCGTGGAGGGCGTTGTCCCCGCCGCCGTCGTGCTTGACGACGGCGTAGATCGTGGAGACGAGCACGGCGGAGATGGCCACCGCGAACGCGACGACCCCGAGGCTGAATCCCCCCCGTTCCCGGGCCAGGCGACTCTTCAAGGTGCGGAGGGGGTCGTGGGTGGCGGCGGGAAGCGCGGCAGCCTGCCGTCGGCGAAGGTGGCAACCCATCCAAAATGATATTAACCCATTGATGATGGTTTATCTAGCGAAAGCGGAAAAATCGAGGCGTGAATCCGGTCCGGACCCGGCGCTCAGATCGCGCGCACGTACCGGTCGAGCGGGAGCTCCCACACCCGGACGCCGCAGAAGCGGGGGCCCTCGGGACAGTACGGCGACTTGCCCGCGGCCTTCCGGAGGGTGCAGGGGGCGCGGAGGTGGCCCGCGAACTCGGGATGGACCGCCTCCACCTGCTCGACCTCCTCCCGGCAGCAGCGCCAGATCTCCTCCTGCGCCAGGTAGCAGAGCCGCGTCGTCCACTTGTGGTGCAGGTTGAGGAGGTCGCCCGACTCCTCGAAGCGGACCGACACCGCGTTCGGCAGGAGATAGTGCGCCGACTCGGGGCCGCCCTCGGCCTCCGCGATGCGGCCGATCGACTTCCACACGCCGGCGAAGAGCCGCTCGACGAGGTCGCGCGCCTTCCCGTTGGATTCCATCACCGGCGGCAGGACGTAGTCGGGCGCCCCGGACCCGATCTGCGCGGCGAGGATCGGGCGGGTCCCCGGGACCATCCGGTGGCGCTGGTCCTGCGAGTCGGCCGTGTGGCTCAGCTTCTTGCGGAACGTGTAGTGCGGATGGTGCATCGCCCGCGAGAGCTTCGACATCTCCGTCAGGACGAGCGACTCCGACAGGACCGGGTTCTTCGCCGCGTCCAGGACAAGCGCGATCGCCGCGGAATCGTCGAGCTCCTTCCGCGGGAGGCCGAGCACCGACCGCACGGATTGCGCCATCACCGCGGGCGCGTTCGCTTTCCAGTCGACGAGCTTCGACCTCCGCGTCCCGAGCTCCGCGTCGAACTCCCGCGCGAAGGCGCCGTCCAGGGACGCCCGGCCGCGCCGCTCCTGGAACAGCCGGTACTCGGGCGTCTCCTCGAGGGGGACCGGATCCTCGATCGCGCGGAAGAAGAGCGGGTCGAGCCGGCGCACCTCGTCGACCATCTTCTCCACGACGACCCGCGTCTCCGCGGGCGTGTCGAACTGCCGCGAAAGGCGGTGGTAGCGGTGGAGCGTCAAGCCGCTGATCGTGTGGTAGAGGTGCGCGTGCGTCGCGACGGGCAGCGCGTACCGCGCCGCCTCCATCACCCGCTTGTGGATCGCCGATTCCCACTTCTCCGGCTCGCGCTTCCGGGCCGGGTAGAGGCGGTAATACTCGCGCTCGACGTCGGGACCCAGGATCTCCATGAGCGCGAAATAGGAGTCCATCATTTCCTTCACCGTCGCGCGGTAGACCTCCCGCGACGCGTCGGACAGGGGCGGCGTGGCGAAGTTCTGCGGCTTGACCTCGACGTACCGCTGGCTCACCTGCTCGGAGTTGTAGTACGGGTGGGCGTGGAGGAACGACCAGAGGAACTGGCGCGACACCCGGCGCAGGACGAACTGGAACGTGGGGTGCTGGATCGTCGTGTGGTGCCCCGCCTGGTAGATCGAGTCATAGATGCGATCGCGGATCTCCCGGGACCGGTCGTCCTTGTCGACGTCTTCCGGCGTGACGACCTTGGAGGAGTAGCACGTGCGCGCCGCCGCCACGATCGTGTTGTAGGGGTCCTTGAGCGCGTTGCAGAGGACGACCTCGGGCTCGGGAGCGAAGGGCATGGAGGGGCATTGTAGGAGGGAATGTGGAATCTGGAATTGGGAATATGGAATGGAATCCAGAATCCGGAATCAAGAATTAGGAATTGGGAATGTGGAATGGAATCTGGAATCTGGAATCCAGAATCTGGAATCCAGAATCAAGAATCCAGAATCAAGAATCAGGAATCAGGAATTAGGAATGCGGGACCTGGATCGCGGCCCGGTTCCTACTTGATCTTGCCGGCCAAGATGTCGAGCATGTCCGGGTCCGCGGGCCTCACCTCGAGGGCGAGTTTCGCGGCCTTCTTCATCTCGGTCGGCCGGCGCAGCGCGTTGTTGGCCCTCGCGATCGTCGACCAGATCTCGAACGGCAAATCGGTCCGGCCCGTGAGCCGCGCGAAATCCAGGTAGATGCGGTCCTCGAGGTCGCGCTGCAGGTCTTCCGACTTCGCGGCCAGCTTCAGCGCCTCCTCGTTGAGGTTTTGCGACTTCTTCGGATCCTTCTCGGAGAAGCTCAGCGACTGCAGGCAGGCGGCGCGGCCGGCGAGCAGGTCGGGCATCGCGTTCGGTTCCTGCTTGTGCTCGAAGACGGCCAGGGCGGCCCTGGGATCGCCCAGCCGCCACAGGCGCAGCCCGTCGAGGAGGGCGACGTCCGGTCCGTACCGGCGGCGCGTCTCCGGCAGTTTCGAGAGCTCGATCCCCGCCTCCGACAGGTCCCCCCGGCGGAGGTGAAGCTCGACCAGTCCCAGGCGGGCCCCGAAGTGCTTCGGATCCTTGATCAGCACGCCGTTGAAATCGGCCGCCGCCTGCAGGGGGTCCCCCGCCCGCACGTGGATGAGGCCGCGCCGGACGAGCGGCTCCGCCCGCCCGGAGTGCTTGCGGACGACCTCGTTGATCGCGTGGATCGCCGCTTTCGTGTCCTTGTCCGCGAGCCACCGCATCCAGACCTCGAAGCTTGCGCAGCGCGCGATCCAGTCGTCGAGGTTGCTGAGCTGCGGATCGACATGGACGATGTCCTTGAAGATGGGGTCGTCGTTGAGCAGCCCCCGGACCTTGGAGTCGGCGACCCCCTTCGGGAAGGCGGCCACCTCCCGGTAGACCTGCTCCGCCTTGCGAAGAAAGGCCCCGGCGGCGGCGTAGTCTCCCGACTTCATGCTGAGCTCGCCGAATTCGTAGAGGGCGTTCGCGAGTTCGCGCCGGTTGCCGACGATCACCATCTGCTCCCGCCGGGCCGCGTCGAGCGCCCGCCTGGCGACGTCGGGTTCGGGGGTTTTGTTGTTGAGAGTCCGGACGCTGGCGAGGGTCGCCTTGAGGTCCGCGTCGAACTCGTCGGCGGCGGCCTCGATGCGCTGTCCCGCCCGCCTCAGGGCGCTGTCCCGGTCCTCCGTGAACCTCGCGATCGGCGGCTTGCGGCTGTGGCGGTAGCGCTCCCGCTCCTCCTCCGCCCTCGACAGCTCCGACGCCATCGACTCGGTGACGCTGAGCTGGCGGAGGAAGAACATCCCGGCGATGAACGACGCGACGGCCGCCGACGCCGCGGCGATGAGGACCGTCCGGCGGTGGCGGTCCCACCACTTCTGGAGGTGCCGGAAGCGCGTCGTCGCGGGCGTCGCCTGGATCGGCTCGCCGTCGAGCCACCTCTGGAGATCGTCCCCCATTTCGTCGGCGGAGACGTACCGGTGGTCCGGCTCCTTGTCCATGGCCTTGAGGATGATGTTCTGGAGCGACTTGTCGATCGAGGGGTTCAGGCTCGAGGGGAGCTTCGGATCCTCGTTGAGGATCTTCTGCACGACGAGCTCGGGCGTGTTCTCCCAGTAGGGCACTCGCCCCGTGGCGAGGTTGTAGAGCGTCGCGCCGAGCGAGTAGACGTCGGTCCGCCGGTCGAGCCGGTGGCGCTCGCCCCGCGCCTGCTCGGGCGACATGAAATTGGGCGTCCCGAGCGTGGTCCCCGACAAGGTGACGCGGACGGCCCGGTCGCGCAGGGCGAGGCCGAAGTCGGTCAGGTAGGCGCGCCCCTCGCGGTTCACGAGGATGTTCCCCGGCTTCACGTCGCGGTGGATGATCCCGCGGTCGTGGGCCGAGTGGAGCGCGCGCGAGATGTCCCGCACCCAGGCCGCCGTGCGGCGCAGGTCCTGCTTGCAGGCGTTGACCATCCGGTCGAGGCCCCGGCCGTCGATGAACTGCATCGCGTAGAAGTGATGGCCGGCCGACTCCCCGACGCCCAGGACCCGCACGACGTTGGGATGGTCGAGTTTCTGGAGGGACTCGACCTCGCTGTAGAAGCGCGAGAGGTTCGACTTGTCGAGGGCGGAGCCGGGCTTGAGGACCTTGAGGGCGACGCGGTCGCCGGTGCGGAGGTCTTCCGCGTCGTAGACGACGGCCATGCCGCCGCGCCCCACTTCGCGGCCGACGCGGTAGGCGCCGAGCTGGGCGGGGATGTCGGAGCCCCCGGCCGAGATCGAGGTCGACGGGCCCGCCGTGGGGGAGGGCGCCGGCCCCGGGAACATGGCGGCGACCGTGACGAAGCGGGACATGAGCCGGTCGGACGCCCCGGGGGAGAACTCCTCGTGGCACTCCGGGCAGTTGACGGCCCCCTCGTGGCCGTTGCGCGGCTCGGTCCGCAGGCAGATCGGGCAGATCAGCACTTTCGTGCGCAGGTACTGGCGGAGCTCGGACGCCTGGGGATGGGAGATCGCGTTCCGCTTCACGAGCAGCTCGAGCATGTCGAAGTCGAACCCGTGCAGGCGGATGTCCTCGAGGGTGGCGTGGGAGTCGCGGAGCGCCTCCTCGGACGCGAAGCCCTTCTCGAGGATGCGCCGCGTGAAGATGTCCTCGATGAGCTGGCTGATGCGGCGCTGGTGATCGTGGAGCAGGCGGGTGAGGGCGACGCCGGTGAGGATGCCGGAGTCCAGCAGGATGGCGCCGTAGGGCTTCCGTCCCGCCGACTTCGCGTACGCCTGGGAGACCACCTCGAACTGCGCGGGCGAGATCAGCTTGGAGCGCAGGGCGAGCTTGGCGACCAGGGTCCCGACATCGTCCATGAGTTCCTTTTTCCCGGGGTCGGGGCGGACTCCCACCCTGCGACCCGCCGGGGGCCATTATCGGCAGGAATTTAATTATACCAGAACGCATACTAAATGGGTAGTGGATCTCCCCGGCTCAGGCGTGCGCCTGGCCGGCCCGGGAGGCGAGGGCCGCGACGAGCTTCCGGAGCGCCGGGGGCTCCAAGACCCTCGCCTCGGGCGCGTGGTAGAGCACCCAGCGCGCGACCTCCGACAGCCCCTGCACCTGCATCTTGAGGACGACCTTCCCGCCGGGGCGCTCCTCGAGCCGCTGCGTCGGATGCCACTCCTTCTCGCGGATCGTCCGGGCCGCCGGACCGCTGAACTCGATCCGCACCGCCTCGGACTCGCCCTCGGTGTACATCCCGAATCCCCGCAGCAGGTACTCCTCCGGATCGAAGTCGCGCGGCCGCTCGAACGAGTCCCCGGTCAGCGAGAGGCGCGCGATCCGGTCGATCCGGAGCGTCCGGATGTCCTTCCGGAATTCGCTGTACCCGATCGTGTACAGCTCGCCCCCCGACCAGGCGAGGCAGTAGGGGTGGAACCGGTAGGATTTCGCCTCGCGGCCGGCCGGCGAGTGGTAGGTCACGTCGACCTTCTTCCGGTCGAGGCACGCCCGGCTGACGGCCGAGAGCGTCCCCGCATGCTTCGCGTAATCCTTGTGCGGCCCCAGCCGAGCGAGGTGCGTGAAGATCAGGTCCCCGTAGCGGGCCCGGTCCTTCGGACCGAAGCCCGACTCGATCTTCGCGAGCGCGCTCTCCAGCCCCTCCCGCAGGGGCGTCCCCCGCAGCGGCCCGAGGAGGTTCATGCAGAAGTAGAGCGACATGAGCTCGGCGTCGGTGAAGGTCATCTCGAGGTTCTTGCGCTGGCCGGACGGGAAGCGCCAGCGCTTGCGGCCGTCGTCCCCGTCGCCGCCCTCGAAGTGGAACCCCGCGCGGCCGAGCATCCCGAGATCCCGGTACACGGTGCGCCGCGAGACGCCGAACTCCTGCTTCAGTTCGGCGAGGGTCGCCCCCTCCCTCGAGTAGGTGAACTTGCGGATCAGCCGGAGGATCCGGTCGAGCTGGCGGCCGCGTTCGCGGGTGCGACGGCGACGCATGGTCACCTCCGCCGGAGGACCGCGTCGCGCGCGATGCTCAGCCGGTCGAGATGGGGCTCGATCTCGCGCCAGAACCGGCGCGCGTCCAGGCCGTAGCCGGCGGTCGACTTCAAGCCTTCCCGCTGGCGCGCCCAGTAGTCGTTGAAGAGCCGCATCGCCCCCTCGCGGAGGTACTTGCCCACGATCGACGCGAGGGCGATCGCGAAGTCGCGCTCCTCGCCGTCCATCAGGAACTCGAGGATCACGCGGCGGCCGCCCCTCCGGAATTCGTAGCGCGAGGTGGAGGGGGTCTCGCCGTGGACCCACACGGTGCCGAACTCGCGGACGAGGCCCGCGAGGTAGAGCTTGCGGCCCCCCTGCTTGCCGAGGCGCACGACCGCGTCCTCGCCCGGCGCGCCGTCGAGCAGCGCCCGCACGAGCCGGCACGCCTGCGCGAAGAGCAGGTCGGACTTGTTCCGTTCCGAGGAGCACGACCGGTTGAACTCGGCGGGCTCGACCCACGCCACGCGCGCCCCGCCGGCCATCACGCCGGCCCCGACGCACGCCTTCCACAGGGCCGCGGCGCGCGCGTCCAGGGCCGCCCGGTCCGCGGCGAGCGGCAGGTCAAAGTCCGCGTCGCGGTACCACGGGTCGGTCGCGGCGGGGGGCTCGAGCGCCACGCTCTCGAGCAGCTTCCGGAAGGTCGCGCCGGGGCGGTCGGGGAGGAGCGCCAGGAACGAGAGCGCGGTCGGCTCGAGGGTCCCGATGCCGGCGGCCGTGGAGTAGAGCGCCTTGCTGTCGAGCACGGGGAGCCGGTCGCGGGAGGGATGGTCGGAAACCCCGGGGGCGAGCGCCTTCCAGAGGTCAATCCCGGGATCGGCGACTTTGAAACTGAACGCCGAGACGACGAGCGGTCCCAGCTTCGGGCCGTAGCCCACTTCGTCGATCCCGACGATGACCGGCATGCTCCCCTCTCCCGAACGCCGGACGCGATTGTAGCGATCCGGTGGTTACGGGTGATAGAGCCAGATCACGTCGCCCACGCATTCCCATCCGGCGGCCGTTTGACGCGCGATGCCGGCGACCCGACGACTTCTCAGGACCTCGATGGACCAAACCCTGTTGACGCTGACGTTCGCTGGATCCCTGTCGAAATAGAGCCACACGTCATGGCCCTCGGCGTCGATCCCCTTCAACGCCCTCGCGTCCCCCGGCGGATCATCGAGGACCGGATCGTCTGCGAGTTTCAATCCCAGCACCACGATCGCCTCGTTCAACGTGATCCCGATGCAGTCCGAGTCGGTACTCAACACCGTGCGATGGGAGCAGCCGAGGGCGACCATCGAGACCAGCAGGAGGTATCTCATCCCCGTAGAATACCCGCATGCTCGCGGTCAAGGCGATCTTGTGGACGCTGGTCGCGCCGGGGACGGTCGACGTCGTGGTGCCCGCGATCCTGATCGCGACGAAGGCGGGCCCGATGGAGCTGGGTACGGCCCGGTGGCTGGGCCTTCCGCTCTTCGTGATCGGGGCGCCGGTCCTCGTGTGGTGCGTCGTCAATTTCGCGCGGGAGGGAAAAGGCACCCTCGCGCCGGTCGATCCGCCGAAGTTCGTGGTCCGCGGCGGACCCTACCGGTTCGTCCGCAATCCGATGTATGTCGCCAATGTCCTGATCGTGTCGGGCGAGGCGTTGTTCTTCGAGTCCTGGGCCGTGGGGGCCTGGGGGGTCCTCATGGCGGCCGCCTTCCACGGATTCGTCGTTCGCTTCGAGGAACCGACGCTGAAGCGCCTCTTCGGCGACGCGTACGAGGAGTACCGCCGCTCGGTTCCGCGGTGGATTCCGCGCGTCCGCCGCCCCAGGTCGTGAGCCGGGGACAGGGTCGCCCCGGGACCGCGGCGTCGAGGAGTCATCCCACGCGCCAACCTAAGTAAAAGGTAATTCGTCGCTCATGGGCGGCATATCCCGCGGTGGTAGGGTTCCATCCGCACGGAGCTCCCATGGAAACGACGGCACCCAGGGCGGTCTTTCTTCCCTTCTCCAAGCCGAGCCTCGGCGAAGAGGAAATCGGGGAGGTGACCGCCTGCCTGCGATCGGGATGGATCACGACCGGCCCCCGGACGGAGCTGTTCGAGAGGGAATTCGCGGCTCATGTCGGGGCGCGCCACGCGGTGGCCCTCTCGTCCGGGACGGCGGCGCTCCACTGCGCGTACTGGGCGGAAGGGGTCGGGCCGGGCGACGAAATCATCTGCCCCTCGCTCACGTGGCCGGCGACCGCGAACATGGCGCTCGCGCTGGGAGCGAAGGCCGTCTTCGCCGACGTCGACCGGAAGACGCTCCAGATCGACGCGCGGGACGTCGCGCGGCGGATCACGAAACGGACGAAGGCGGTCGTGCCCGTCCACTTCGCCGGCGCCCCCGCCGACCTGGACGCCTTGCGCGAACTCGCGGGCAGCCGGATCCGGATCATCGAGGACGCGGCCCACGCGGCAGGGACCGAGTACAAGGGGCGGCGCATCGGCGGCCTGGGAAACACGGCCATCTTCAGCTTCCACCCGATCAAGGACATGACCACGGGCGAAGGGGGGATGCTGACGACGGACGACGAGGAGCTGGCGCGACGCGTCCGCCTCTTCAAATTCCACGGCGTCTCGCGCGACGCGTGGAAGGCGTACGGCGCGGCGTCGTCGGCCCGCTACGACACCATGCTCCCGGGGTTCAAGTACAACCTCACGGACATCGCGTCCGCGATCGGCATCCACCAGCTCCGGAAGCTCGACGGATTCATCGCGCGCCGGACGGCCATCGCCGCTCGCTACCTTCGCGGGCTGGCGGGCGCGCCCGGCGTCGAGCTTCCCGCCGCGCCTCCGTACCCGCACGTCCACGCGTGGCACCTCTTCACGATCCTCGTCGACCAGAGGGACGAATTCATGGCGGCGCTCCGCGACGAGAACATCGGGTCCGGACTGCACTTTGAACCCGTTCACAAGATGACCGCGTACCGGCGGCTGGGAGTGTCGCTCCCGGAGACCGAGAGGGCCGGCTCGCGGATCCTTTCACTGCCCCTTTTTCCCGGGATGACCGATGGAGACGCGGACGATGTCATCGCGGCCGTCCGCCGGATCTCCGGACGCCTCGCCCGGTAGCCCGGGCGCGCGGCCGGAGGTGTCGGCGGTGGCGCCGGTCTACAACGAGGAGCCCAACCTCCGGGAGTTCCACGAACGCCTGGTCCGCGCCCTCGATTCCATGGGCCGCTCCTGGGAGATCGTATACGTCGACGACGGCAGCACGGACGGATCGCTCGACATCCTGTCGCGGCTGGCCGGCTCCGACCCGCGCGTCCGCGTCATCGAGTTCAACCGCAACTACGGCCAGCACGCGGCGGTGTTCGCCGGCCTGGCCCTCACGACGGGCGAGATCGTCGTGACGCTCGATTCCGACCTCCAGAACCCGCCCGAGGAGATCCCGCGCCTCGTGGCGAAGATGGACGAGGGATTCGACGTCGTGGGGACGCGGCGGAAGGACCGGAAGGACCCGCTGTTCCGCCGGCTCGCCTCGCGGGCGGTGAACCGGATCGCCGGCGGCGGCATGACCGATTACGGGTGCATGCTGCGCTCCTACCGGCGCCACGTGGTCGACCAGGTCAGCCGCTGCCGGGAGCTCTCCAGTTTCATCCCGGTCCTCGCGAATCTCTACGCCAAGAAGGCGGTCGAGATCGACGTCGACCACGCCGAGCGGAGCCGGGGCGCCTCGAAATACGGGCTCCGGCAGCTCATCAACCTCCAGTTCGATCTCGTGACCGGGTTCTCGCAGCTTCCGCTGAAGTTGATGACCGTCTTCGGCGCCCTGGTCGCCGCGGCGTCGTTCGGCCTGGGCCTCTTCCTCCTGGCCATGCGGATCCTGAAGGGGAGCGAATGGGCGCAGTTCGGCGTCTTCACGCTCTTCGCGGTTCTCTTCCTGATGGCCGGCCTGGGGTTCGTCGCCCTGGGCATTCTCGGGGAGTACGTCGGGCGGATCTACGGCGAGGTCCGGCAGCGGCCCCGCTTCGTGATCCGGAAGATCCACGGGGAGCAGGCGCCGTGAAGATCCTGCTGTTCGGCTACGGAGAAATGGGGTGCGCGGGGCTCGAGTTTCTCCGGTCGCGCGGCGAGCGCGTGGCCGGCGTGATCACGCATCGCGACGATCCCGGCGAAAAGCGCTGGTTCCGCTCGCTCGAGGAAGCGGCCACGGGGGCCCGAATCCCCGTCTTCCAGGACGAAGGCTCCGATCTCGAATTCGTGGTGCGGGGCCTCGAGCCCGATCTCATCCTCTCGTTCTACTTCCGGAAGTTGATCCCGATGCGCGTGCTCAACGTGGCGCCGAGGGGCGCGCTCAATCTCCACGGCTCGCTCCTGCCGCGGCTCAGGGGCCGGGCTCCCCTGAATTGGGCCCTGGTGGAAGGCGAGCAGCGCACCGGCGTGACCTTGCACCACATGGTGGATCAGGCCGATGCGGGCGACATCGTGGCCCAGCGCGCTTTCGACATCGGCCCCCGGGACACGGCCCGGACGCTCTTCGACAAGGCCGTCGAAGAGACGAAACTCCTTCTCGACGAGGCCTGGCCCGGCATCCGGGACGGGACCGCCCCGAGGATCCCGCAGGATCATTCGAAAGCCACGTACCGGGGCCGGAGAAGGCCCGAGGACGGCCTGATCGACTGGCGCCAAGCGACGCGCCGGATCGACGGACTCGTGCGCGCCGTCGCCGATCCCTTCCCCGGCGCCTTCACGACGCTCGGCGGTTCGAAGCTCATGGTGTGGGAGGGCTCGCCCGCGGAGGGACGTGGCGAGCCCGGCCGGGTGATCCGCCGCTCGGTCGTGGCCACGTCGGACGGCGCTTACAAGATCGAACGGTGCGAATTTTCCGCGCCCGGCCGCGCTCCCGCGCTCGACCCGGGCGTACGACTCGGAGAATGACATGAAGATCCTCATCACGGGCGGCGGCGGATTCATCGGGTCCCACCTCGCCGAGGCGCACCTCGCCGAAGGCGACGAGGTGTGGGCGCTCGATACGGGCATGAACCTCAAGGTGCGCCACCTCCTGGGCCAACCGGCGTTCCATTACGTGAAGGCCTCCGTGACGGACCCCGAGGCCCTCGAAGCGTTCATCCTCCGGAGCGACCTCATCTACCACCACGCGGCGGTGGTCGGCGTCGAGCACTACGTCGACGACCCCTTCAACGTGCTCAACGTGAACATCCAGGGGAGCCTCAACGTCTTCCGCCTGGCGCACCGGCACGGGAAGCGCGTCGTGTTCGCCTCGACGAGCGAGGTCTACGGCCGCAATCCCAAGGTGCCGTGGAAGGAGGACGACGACCGGGTGCTCGGCGCGACGACGACGGACCGCTGGTGCTACTCGACGTCGAAGGCCGCCGCGGAGCACTACGGGTGGGCCTTCCGCCGGATGGGTCTCGACCTTTCGGTCGTGCGCTACTTCAACGTGTACGGGCCCCGCCTCGACAAGGTCGACGTCGGCCGGGTCATCACGATCTTCATGGGCCAGCTGCTCCGCCACGAGCCGCTGACGATCATCGGGACGGGGCTCCAGACGCGCTGCTTCACCCACGTCGACGACGCGGTGCGGGCGACGATGGCCGCCGGCCTGCTCCCCGAGGCCGTCGGATGCGCCTTCAACGTCGGCGACGATCGGGAGACGACGATCCTCGAGCTGGCCGAGACCATGCTCCGATGCGATGGGCGCGATCCCAAGAATCACCTCCGCTTCGTGACCCAGCAGTCCGTCTACGGCCCCAGCTACGAGGACATCCAGCGGCGCGTCCCGGACATCTCCCGCATGAAATCGATCCTGCGGGTGACCCCGTCCGTCACGCTCCAGGACGGCCTCAAGAGCACGATCGACTGGTTCCGGCAGGAGAGCGGATCCCGGCCGGCCCTGGCCTCCGCGGCGACGGACCGCGCCGCGCGGTGAGTCCGCTCCACTTGCGGGTGGATGTCTGCACCCACGTGGGGCTCCGCGACGGCGTGCCCGAGATGCTCCGGATCCTCCGCCGACGCCACGCCCGGGCCACTTTCTTCGTCGCGTTCGGGCCCGATTCGTCCGGCCGCGCCGTCTTCAACCTGGTCAAGCCCTCCTTCGCGCGGAAGATGTTCCGCACGAACGCCGCCCGCTCGTACGGGCTCGCGACCGCCCTCTACGGCACGGTCCTGCCCGCGCCGCTCATCGGCTCGGGCCGGCCCTCGATGATGAGGCGCATCCTCGACGAGGGCCACGAGCTCGGCGTCCACGGCTGGGACCACCGCCGGTGGCAGGACGATCTCGATGACTACGCCCCCGCGAAACTCGCCTCGGAATTCGACCGCATGTGCGGGGCGTTCCGGGCGGCGGCGGGAGCGGCGCCCCGGGCCTTCGCCGCGCCCGCCTGGAGAGTCTCCGCCGCGCTTCTCGAACTCGAGGCCAGGCATGAATTCGACTTCGCGAGCGACGCCCGGGGGCGTCATCCGTTCCAGCCCGTGTTCGAAGGCCGGACGCTTCCCGTCCCGCAGATCCCCGTGACCCTGCCGACGCTGGACGAGGCCCTGGTGACGATGGACGCGGCGGAATTCTTCCGGCGGACGCTTGCCGCCGTCAACCGGATGCCCGGCCACGCGTGCCTCGCGGTCCACGCCGAAACTGAAGGCCGCGCGCACAGGCGGGACTTTGAACGCCTGCTTTCGAGCGTCGATCGTCCGGTCGGACCCTTGGGAGACGCGCCGCGGATCGGCCTGCCCGCCGAATCCATGTCGATGGGGACCATCCCGGGCCGGGCCTTTCCCGTCTGCATCCAGGAGGGCGGATCTTTCCCATGATCCGTCGCTGTCGGATCGCGATCGTCATCGGTCTAGGCGCCCTTTTCATGTCGGGGGCCCTGGTGTTGCCGCTCCAGGAGCCGGATGAAGGACGGTACGCGGACATCGCGGCCTCGATGGTCCGCACCGGCGACTGGTTGACCCCGCGGTTGAACGGCCTCCGGTACTACGAGAAGCCGCCGCTCTATTTCTGGCTTGGAGCCTCCGCGGTCGCGGTCCTCGGCCCGACCGAGACGGCGGTCCGGCTTCCATCGGTCCTGGCATGCCTGGCGACGGTCCTGCTCCTGATGCGATGGGGACGCCGCGCCGGCGGGGAGAAAGTCGAACTTCTCGCGGGGGCGATGGGAGGGACGCTGCCCCTCTTCGCCCTGTTCGCCCACATGGCCATGGTCGACCTGGTGATGGCCTTCATGACGACCCTGGCCCTGTATTCGTTCTGGCGCGGTGTCGTCGAGCCCGGGGGGCAGGCGCGCCAACCTTGGGTGCTCGCGTTCTGGATTTCCGCGGCGCTGGCCTTGCTCACGAAGGGTCCCGTGGGCTTCGCGCTGCCCTTGGTCTCCGCCGCCGGCTGGCTGGCGATCACGCAATCCCGGGACCGCTTGTTTGCGCTTGCACGTCCCGACGGCCCCCTGGTCGCCGTCCTGGTGGCCGCCCCCTGGTTCCTGGCGATGGAATGGGTGAACCCCGGTTACCTGGGGGATTTCTTCCTGGTTCAAAACTATGGGCGCGCGTTCGCGGGCGAGATGTTCGATCGAAATGCGCCCGTGTGGTTTTACGTGCCGGCCTTGGCGGCCTGTTTCCTGCCGTGGGCCCTGTTCCTTCCCGGGGTGATCCGGCGGCTGAGGCCCGGCCCGGCCGGAGCCCTCTCCGCGGACGCGCGCCTCCGCCTGTTCCTGGCCTGCTCGATCTTCCTGCCGTTCGCGATCCTCTCGCTGGCCCAATCCAAGATCACCTACTACCTCCTGCCGTTGGGCCCGCCCCTCGCGCTCCTCGCCGCGATGGGGGCGGCGGAATCGTGGGGCTCCGAGCACGCCCTCTCCGACGATCGCCTCCGCCGGCGGCGGACCCTTGTCGTCGCGGGCTTGGGCGCGCTGTGCCTCGCCGCCGCGGTCGCCGCGGTCGTCGTCGCGCGGCAGGACACGGACGCCCTCGACGCCCGGTGGGGCCGCAAGGGAGTGGGGCCGGAACGGGCGCAAAAAGGACGCGAGTTCATCGCGGAATTCCAAAAGGCGGCGCCGCTCGCCGCCTCGGCGGTCCTCCTGGCCGGCGCGACGGTGATCGTCGCATCGGGACTCCTGTTCCGGCGGAAGCCGGTCGAGTCCCTGCTGATGATCTCCCTGGCGGTGGCGGTCCTGGAGTTCTCCGCCCTCGCCATCGCGTCGCGGTTGCCGCCGCTCTACATCTCGAGGCGCGTCGCCCGATGCCTCGAGGCGCGCGCGGGTCCGGAAGAGCCCATTGTCCTGCTCGAGGAATACATGACGAGCGTCCCCTTCCATCTCCGGCGCCCCGTGACGATCGCCGAGGCGACCTATCCCATGTTCGGGCACGCCGTCGGCGACGGCGAGGCCGGGGGATTGTCCCTCCAGGACCGGCCGGAGCGCCTGGGGATCCTGTTGGAGAACCACGCGTCGGTCCTGGTCGTCTGCCGTACTTCCGAGGGGGTGGAGCGCGCGAAAGAGGCGGGACGCGGATCGTGGGAGGAGATCGACAGGGTGGGACGGTACTCGATTCTCCGCCATCGGGCACGGGTGACGCTCGATTGATCGGCCGCACGCGGCCGGCGAATGGGACGCTACCTTTCGACTCTGAAGTAGTAGCGGGTCCGGCCGCGCTCGTCTGTCAGTTGGTCGAGGACGCGGACGCTCGACGGATCGAACGCCTCGAGTTCGGCGGAGACTCCGAGATAGTACCCGGGGCCCTTCCGCCCCCGGGGCACCGTCCGTGCCAGGTAGAACTGGTAGGAGCCTTCGAGTTCGCGATCCCCCGGGGTCGCCAGCTTCTCACCCGCCGGCAGCGCGGCGGCCACGCGGCGGCAAAACGCCACTCCCTGGCGGCCGTGGACGTCGAGCTGCGGCTCGAGGAGCGCGAATTCCAACGCCACCCCAATAGCCAGCAGCATTCCCAGCGCGGCCGTGCCCGCGAGCGCCCCCCTCCATCGCGTGACCGCCAGGATCGCCACGCCTCCGGCGGACACCAGGAGGAGCGCCGCGGTCCGGGCGCCGTCCAACATGGCGAAGCTTCCCTTCCACTGGATCGGGGCGACCGAGGCGGCGAGTCCCGCGATCGCCAGCAGGGCCCCGAGGGCGACGAGCGGCCGTCGCGCCCGCTCGGGAGCCTCTCTCCAAAGGGCGTCCAGCAGGATTCCGACGGACATCGCGAATGCGGGGCACAGGTAGGTCAGGTAGCTGCCCCGCTTCGACGAGGAGAAAGTCAACAGGACGAAAATCGCCGTGGCCCAACCCAGGGTGACCGCGAACCCGGGGGTCCGCCGCGCCCGTCCCGCGAATGGCAGGAAGACGATCCACGGGAAAAGCCGGTACGACGCCCAGGCCGCGTGCGACCACCACGGGCGCGGGTGTTCGAATCCGCTCGTGAACGCGTGGACGTTCTCGAGCAGGAGGTTGATCCGGAGGAACTCGGGTCCCGCCCTGCAGTACGCGGCGAGATACCAGGGCGACACGATCGCGAGGACCGCGGGGATCCCGATCCAGGGTCGAACCTCCCACAGGGCGCGCCAGCGGCGGTGAATCGCGAGCCACGCGAGAACGCCGAGGCCGGGGAGCGCCAATCCCAGCGGACCCTTCGTCAGGATTGCCAGCGCCGCCGCGCCGTAGAGAACCCCGAGGTGACGCGCCCGCCGATCGCCTTCCGCCACGACCAGGAATCGATCGAACGCGATCGTCGAGAACAGGGCGAGCATCACGTCGGCGCGGCAGAGGATTTCCTGCGACGTGAATCCCGGCAGGGTCATGAGCACGGCGGCCGACGCCAGGCCCGCTCGATTCCCGGCGAGCCGGCGCGCCATGAAGGCCGCCCAGGCGATGAGGACGAGGCCCGCGAACGCCCCCGGCAGGCGCATGGAGAACTCGTTGAACCCGAGCACGCTTCCCGAGATCGCCATCAGCCAGTACGGGAGCGGCGGATAGCAGGCGAACGGTTCGCCGCCGATGCGCGGCACGATCCAGTCGCCCGTGGCGGCCATCTCGCGCGCGACCTCCGCGATCCGGCCCTCGTCGATGTTCCAGAGGCTCACCTGGCCGAGGAATGGAAGGATGGACACCGAGTGAAGAGCCAGGAGGATCGCGAGGTGGCGCCGGAAGCGCCCGGAGTCCGACAGGGCGTCCGGGTGGAGGCCGCCCTCGGATGGGCGCTTTGAAGCAACGATCATCCCCGGCTCCATGGTCAGGGGCCCGGCGGGGCGCCCGGTTCTCCGGAGGCGGAATCCCGGGCGCGGGGAACCGGTAATCCAAGAGTGCCGCACCGGCGCCGCACCAGCGCCACCCGCCTTTCGTCCGACGAGAAATCCACGATTCCCAGGACGTCGACTTGGAAGGGAAGCCGCTCGATGAGCTCCTGTCTCACGAGCAGGTACTCCGACGAATTCGCCGCCACGATTCCGCGTCCCAGCGGTGTCGGCCAATAATAGTCGAGCCCGTACCCGTACCCCGGTGGCCATACCGCCACCGTCGCCCCGGGAGGAAGCTGCCGGCCCATCTCGGCGGCAAAGGGTCGGACCCGGTCCAGCGTGCCCTGCATCGGGTCGAGCACCAGGGACCGGAATCCCGCCCCCAGGACTCCCGCCAGCAGGACGGCACGGATCATCACGGACGTCGAACCGAAACTGGCGATCCACATCAAGACCCCCGACCAGGACAGGCAGACGCCCGCCAAGGCCAGGAGACCCCGGTGCTGGCGCATCAGGTCGAGAAGGCGCCGGGCCTCCTCGGATCCCGTCAAGGCCGGAGCGTTGAAGGCGCAAGCGGATCCGACCAGCGCGACCAAGGCCAGCAGGGCCCCCATGACCCGGGTTCCCCACCGCAGCGCGCCCGGCGGAGCAACCTCCCACAGCGGAGCGATCGCGAGGGCGAGCAGGAGCGCGAGCGCCGGTTGAACCGGCAGGAGGTAGTACCAGCGCTTGTTCGAGGCGGCCACCAGCAGCAGGAATCCCGCCGCGGTCCAGGCCACCAGCGGGATCCGTGTCGGGTCCGCCTCTCGCCGGACGAGCCTCCGGATCGCTTCCGGAAGCAACGCCGCGATCGGGAGAAGCGCCAAGAGCTGTCTCGAGGGGTAGTACCAGGCGGGCCGGGCGTGGCTTCCTGCGATCCCGTGGCTCAACCCGAGCGGCATGTAGACGTTCTCATCCAGCAGCGACGTGTGCGCGAACTCGCTTCCGCCGGCGACCCATCCCGGCAGGTACCAGAGGAGCGACAGTTCGACGGCGATCAGCGCGGCCAGCCCGGCCGCGGCCCACGGGATCGACGCCTTCCAGAACCGGCCGCGCGTGGTGACGAGCACATCCAGCGCGGCGGCGACGACGGGCAGCGCAAATCCCAGCGGCCCCTTCGACAGCACCGCGAGGCCGAACGACACCCCGCACAGCGCCGAGGCGCTCCACGGTCCCAGGCGGCCCCGTCGAGCCGCGAGATAGGCCGCCATCCCGGCCGTCAGGAAAAACGTGAAGGTCATGTCGACCATCGCGGATCGCGCCCACGCGACGAACAGGATGTTGGCTCCCAGCACGCCGACGGCGATGACCGCCGTGCGGGGAGTTCCGACGGCTCCGGCCGTCCATCCGAGGACGAGGAGCGTGGCGATCGCCATGAGGACCGACACGGCTCGCAGGGCGCCTTCGCCCTCTCCGGCAAGCCAGGTTGCGCCCGCCGCCATTCCGTAATAGACCGGGGGTTTCTCCGACAGGTAACCGTCCGGCGTCCGGGGGATGAGCCCGCATCCCCCGGCCAGCATGTCCCGGGTGATGACCGCCGTGCGGGATTCGTCCACGGTCGTGAGTTCCCTCGCCCCCAGGTTCACGGAGTACGCGAGGGCGAAAGCGGCCACCAGCCCCAACCAGGCCCGGGACACCAGGAAGTCGCGCATGCCCCGATCATGGCGAACGGGACTGAAGGATCGCTGAGGGGGGGATTAGTTAATCCAGATGAACATGAGCGGAAACTAAGGCTGGCCTAAGGTAGGATTCATCTCGAATCGGCAGAATTGCATCGTGCACATCCTCCTGGTCGAAGACAACCGGCGCCTGGCGCGCTACCTGAAGCGGGCGCTCCAGGAGGAGGGGTACGCCGTCGAGATGTCGCACGACGGCGACGAGGGTCTCGCGCTCGCGATGCGAGGCTCCTTCGACGCCGTCGTGCTGGACGTCATGCTTCCGAGCCGGAGCGGCCTGGAGCTCATGAGCGTCCTGCGGGAGAAAAAGAAAACCCCGGTCCTCCTCATCAGCGCGCGCGGCGAGATGGGCGACCGGGTCAACGGCTTGAACCAGGGCGCCGACGACTTCCTCCCCAAGCCCTTCGCGATCGAGGAGTTCAAGGCCCGGGTCCGGGCGCTCCTCCGCCGCAACGCGGCGTCGGAACTGCTCTCGCTCTCGTGCGCGGACCTCCGGATGGACCTGCTCCAGCGCAAGGTCTACCGGGGAGACACGGAAGTCCAGCTCACGGCGCGGGAGTTCTCCCTGCTCGAGTACCTCCTCCGGAACCAGGGCCGCGTCCTGGGCAAGACGCTGATCGCCGAGCACGTGTGGGGCTACTCGTTCGACTGGGAGAGCAACATCATCGAGGTCTTCATCAACCAGCTGCGCAACAAGATGGACCGGGAAATCGAACCCCGCCTGATCCACACGCTGCGCGGAGTCGGCTACATGCTGAAAGCCGATGCTTAAGTCGCTCAAGTTCCGGCTGACGGTGCTCTACGCGGGCATCTTTGCGGCTTTCCTCGTCGTCTTCTCCGCGGGGATCTATTTTCTCGCCTCGTCCCGCGCCTGGAAGGACTTCGACCGCGATCTCGAGAGGGACGCCAAGGCCTTCGCGAGCCTCGTGCGGGAAGAATGGCATGAGATCAGGATCGGAGAGCACACGCTGGACAACTGGCTGGACGAGCTCAAGCCGATCCCCAACCTGCTGCATGCCTCGGTGTCGCTCACCGACGCCCGCGGGAGGATCGTGTTCCAGACCCCCGAAATGAAGACCATTCCGCCGCGCGCGGCTCCGAGGGCCGGGGACCATGTCCCGCGCCTGAGCACGGAGCTGTTCTCCTTCCCCCGACATCCCGGCTTGTACCGGATCGTTACGATGGACCTGTCGAAGGATCAGGGGCCGCCCATGGTCCTGGAGTTCTCGCGGTCCACGATGGACCTTTCCCGGTTCCTCTACCGGATGGGCCTGGGCCTCCTCTTGGGCCTCCCCCTCCTCATCGGGCTCGCCTTCGTGGCCGGGTACTTCTTCATCAAGCGAACCATCCAGCCCGTGGACCAGATGGCCGGCTTGGCGCGGGAGATCAGCGCGGGCGACCTGGCCCGCCGCATCCCGATCCCCGCATCGATGGGAGAATTCCGCCAGCTCGCCCTCACGCTCAACGGGATGCTCTCCCGGCTCGAGGAGTCCTTCGCCCGGATGAAGACGTTCACCGCGAACGCCGCCCACGAGCTCAAGAATCCCGTGGCCTCCGTGAGGTCCGCCCTTGAAACGTCGGTCGGCCGCTCCCCGGGCGAGATGGAGGAGGCGATCCGTGACGCCCTGGAGGACCTGGGACGGCTGACGGAGATCACGGACAAGCTCTTCCTCCTCGCCCGCGCGGACGCCGGCCAGCTCCTCGGCGCGACGGAACCGGTCGACCTGGTCGAAATCGCGGGCCAGGTCGTCGCGGCCTTCGAGGGCCCCGCGAATGCCCGGCGGATGTCGATTCGGCTGGAGTCGGAGCCGGTCACGGTGAAGGCGGGCGCCGCCCTGCTGCGGAGGGCGATCCACAATCTCATCGAGAACGCCGTGAAGTACGGAAAAGAGGGGGGCGAAATCCGGATTCGCGTTGGCGCCGGCGGCGTGGAGGTCCGGAACGACGGCCCGACTTTGTCCCCCGAGCACTTGCCCCACATCTTCGATCGGTTCTATCGGGTCGACCCGTCGCGCTCGGATCGCGTGCCCGGCACGGGCCTCGGGCTGGCGATCGTGAAGTCGATCGTCGAGGCCCACGGCGGTTCGGTCCGCGCGGAGTCCGCGGAAGGACGGACGACGTTCACCCTCTCCCTGCCGGGCGTCTCGACGGCCCGGCCGGCCGCCGTGCCGTCGGGTTAGGCGCGTGGTCGCGTCGCTCGCGGGTCTCATCCTGGTCCTGCAGTCGCCGCCGCCCGAAGTCGACCTTCGCGTCGAGGCGTGGTCCGCCCGCCTTTCGGGATCGATGAAGTTCGACGAAAAACCCGCCGTCGGCGACCGCGTCGATCTCGCCGGCGACCTCGGTGCCGACTCGGGGATCATGCCGGCGATTCAGGCGCACCTCACTTGGGGATCGGACCGGTTCTCCCTCGGGGCGGCCCGTCTCCTGTGGGAGTCGGAGGAGACACTCGACCGCGCACGGCGCTGGAACGAGTCCCTCTTCGCGGCGGGCGAAGACGTCGGCACGAGGGTCGACCTCTTCGAGGGCGATCTCGCGTACGAACGGAAATTTGCGATAGCGAATGACTTCGATCTGTGGGCCGGAGTGGTCGCCCGGTACCTGCGGCTGGAGGCGGTGCTGGAGTCGCCGAGCCAGGGGCGCGACGACGATCACCTGGTCACGTTTTCCCCGGCCTTCCGGCTCACGGCCGCGTGGACGCCCGCGTCCGCCGTGCGGGTCGAGACGGAATTCGAAGCGACGTCCTTTTCCACGAGCGACGTCGAGGTGCGCGGCGCCGGAGGGACGATTTCGGCCGCGTGGCGCTTGTCCACCACGATCGCGCTCCGGCTGGGCTGGCAGGTGGAGAACCTGAAACTGGTCAAGGACATTTCCCTGGAGCGGAACGACTTTCGAGCCAGGACCAGCGGCTTGGTCTTCGGCCTCCAGCTGGCTTGGTGATATTGTCCCGGCCCATCCGTCCCGATATAACGAACTTCCCATGAAGTTCACGAAGATGCACGGCGCGGGCAACGACTACCTCTACGTCAATGCCTTCCGCGAGAAGGTCAAAGACCCGGGCCGGCTCGCCGTCGCGATGTCGGACCGCCGCACCGGCGTCGGCGCCGACGGCCTCATCCTCATCGCCCCGTCGAAGAAGACCGACTTTCGCATGATCATGTTCAACGCGGACGGCAGCGAGGGCGAGATGTGCGGCAACGGCGTCCGCTGCATCGGCAAGTACGTCTACGAGCGCGGCCTGACGAAAAAGAAGACCGTCGGTCTCGAGACGCGCGCGGGCGTCATCGGCCTCCAGCTGCACCCCAAGGGAGGCCGCGTCGACACGGTGACCGCCGACCTCGGCCCCCAGCGTCCGGTGCCCGCGTCGTTTTACGTCCGCGCCGACGGGGCGGCGACGCGCGTTTCCGCGGAAGCGTCCGCGGGCGGCGCCGCCTGGAAGGGAACGGTCGTGTCGATGGGGAATCCGCACTTCGTCGTCGAAGTGGACGACCCCGACGCGTTCCCGGTCGCCACGATCGGCCCGCTCCTCGAGGTTCATCCCGACTTCCCGTCCAAGGTGAACGTCGAGTTCGTGCGGGTCACCGGCAAGAACCGCGTGCGCCAGCGGACGTGGGAGCGCGGCACGGGCGAGACCTTCGCCTGCGGCTCGGGCGCCTGCGCCACCGCCGTCGCCCTGCACGGCCTGGGCCGCGTGGGCCCCCGGGTCGACATCGACCTCCGCGGCGGCACCCTCACGATCGACATCACGCCGGAAGGCCGCGTTCTCATGACGGGACCCGCCGTCGACGTCTTTGACGGCGAATGGCCCAACTCCCCCCGCCCGAAGTCGTTGAAAAGCCGTTGACCGTTGACGGTTGACGGTTGACCGGCTACCGACGGCTGACTGCAGACCGTCGACGGACGACAAGGACGGAGCGCTGAATGGGCCGCGGTCTCGGAATCGAAATCGACTCGGACGCCGTCCGCACGCTCGCGATCGAGGGGGGCAAGCGCCCCAAGATCGTGGCGTTCGCGGAGCGGCCCATCGACCCGGACGAGTCCCGGCCGTGGGCCGATCGCGCCCGGGAGGCGGTGAAGGCCGCCGTCGATGAAGTCGGCGGCGCGCGCGGGCGCATCGCCGCGTCCATCGACTCCGGCGACGCGATGCTCCGCGAGATCCACCTGCCCTTCACGAACGACGACCAGATCCGCAAGACGGTGCGCTTCGAGCTCGAGCAGCACATCCACAACCACGCCATCGAGGATCTCGTCGTCGACTACGTGACGACCGCGACGACCGACAAGGGGTCCCAGCTCCTCGTGGCGGCCGTCCCGAAGAAGCTCGTCGAGGAGCGCCTGCACCTGCTCGATTCGGCCGGGGCGGATCCCGCGCTCCTCGACCTGGACGCGCTGGCCCTTTTCAACGCGCTCGTCGAGGCCGGGGCGGTCGCGGACGACGCGCCCGTGCTCGCGCTCTACGGCGGGGCGCGCTTCACGAAGTTTCTCCTCATCGAGAACCGCCGGCCGCGCGCGATCCGGACGATCCGGTATTCCCCCGCCGCGCCGACGCCGCTCCAGGAATCTCCCCAGGCCGAGGTCCCCGAGGCGGGAGACATGGACTCGGCGGAACTTTACATCATGGTCGACCAGTCCGCCCCCGAGGACATCCTCGCGATCGAAGCCGGCCGGTTCCTGATGGCGTCGGCGGCGACCGCGGCGCCGGTCCGCATCCTGATCTCGGGCTCCCTCGATCCGGAGCGGGTGGCGGGTCCCCTCACGGAGGCCACCGGGGTCCCCGTCGAATCGTTCGATATCCTGGCGAAGTTCGCGCCCGCGCCTCCCTCGGTGCAGGGCCTCGGCCGCCGCGTCCCGGTGGCGCTGGGGCTCGCCCTGAAGGCCGTCGACCACGACGCGTCCGGGACCGACTTTCGCCGCGACGAATACTCGTACGCGAAGAAGTTCGAGACGGTGAAGTCGTCCGCCCTGGTCTTCGTGGACCTCGTCCTGATGCTGCTGGCGCTCGTCGCGCTCCACCTCCACTTCAAGTCGGTCGACCTCCGGAACGACGCCGACCTCGTCCTCGACTACCAGGCGCAGGTCGTCGCGGACGCCGTGGAGCACAACCCCTCGAAGGTCCCCCCCGAGCTGCGGGACGATCCGTCGAAGGCGCTCGAGTACATGAAGAAGAAGGTCGACGAACTGGCCAAGCTGGTGGGGTCGGGCGATCACCCCATCGAGCGCTCGTCGCTCAACCTCCTCAGCCGGATCTGGAAGACGCTGGAGCAGTTCCACCGCGAGGCCGGGCCGCGGAAGATCGGCGACCAGGCCTTCTATTTCCTCGTGGACACGGTGAACGCCACGCAGGACCCCGCGAATGGCACGGTCCTGATCTCGATGTCGGGCCTCGCTTCCAACGTCCAGGTCGCGGAGTCCTTCCGCCAGAAGCTGCAGAACGCCGCCCCGTTCTCGTCGGGCTGGAACGTGGAGGCGGGCCGGTACGACCAGCTGAAGGAAAACACGAAGTTCAACATCACGCTCAAGAAGGGGAAATGATGAGGCCGCGCGGCTGGACCTTCACGGGGTGGGCCCTCGCGATCTCCGTGGGACTGGGGGCCATCCTGGTCGCGCTCATCTTCTACCTCGACCTCCGCGTGGCGGACCAGCAGGACCGCTACGACCAGGCCACGAAGGACTACAAGACGGTGACCCGGCTGCGGATCCAGTACCGCGAGCTGGAGGTCCGCAAGAGCAAGATGCCCGTGGACTCGGGCCAGGGCACGCAGTCCTGGCCGGTCTACCTGTCGCAGAAGGCCACGGAGGCCGGCCTGCCCCCGCCCGCCATCGTGCCCGAGGCCCCGGGCCGCGGCCCCCTCAAGGAGAACGCGTACACCGTCTCCCTCGACGGGGGAACCCAATCCGTGGTCAACCGGAGCAAGTTCGTGAAGTTCCTCGACCTCGTCGAGTCCCAGCGCCCCAGCTTCAAGTCGAAGAACATCAACTTCAAGTTCTCGCCGACCCAGAACGACGACCTGCAGAGGGCGACGGCGACCTTTTCTCACTTCGAGCGCTAG
>DASRJF010000297.1:0-5073 GCA_035649615.1 Planctomycetota bacterium
AAGCTCATCGACGACGAGTTTGCCAAGGCGCGCGGGGCGAAGCCCTCCGCGCCGGCGGCCCCGGGCAAGTCGGGGTTCCTCGGCGTCCGGTCCGATCCGAACGACCAGCCCGACGCGGACGAGTTCAAGGCGTGGGGCGTCGACGGCGGCGTCCGGATCATGACGGTCGAGGGAGCGCCGGCGGAGAAGGCGGGCCTCAAGGACGGCGACGTCATCACCGAGGTGAACGGGACGAAGATCAAGGAAATGGCGGAGCTGCCGGCGTCGCTCAAGTCGAGCAAGCCCGGGGACAAGGCGACGATCAAGTTCTTCCGCGGGAAGGAAGCGAAGGAGCTGACCGTCACGCTCGGCGAGCGTCCCGAAGCCCCGGCGCCGCCGCCGGGCCCGCGGGACCCCGCCCTCGACGATCACAAGAAGTCGACGGAGCGCCCGGGCCGCCTGGGGATCAGCCCCGGCGACGCCACCGGCAAGGGCATGGCCATCGACAGCGTCAGCGCGGACACTCCGGCCGCGACGGCGGGCATCAAGGCGGGCGACGTCCTGGTGAAATTGGACGAGACGCCGATCTGGAAGGAATCGGACCTCGAGGCGTTCATGAAGAAGGCGAAGGCGGGGCAGAAGGTGGAGATCACGATCCTGAGGGGCGGAGAGGAAAAGAAATTCTCGGTCGTGTTGGCGGAACGGTAGCTCAGTAGGAATATGGAATCCGGAATATGGAATCAGGCATGGAATGTGGAATCTGGAATCGCATGCGGAATCTGGAATCCGGAAGTTGGAATCTGGAATGGAATGCGGAATCTGGAATCTGGAATCTAGAACCTGAAGCATAACCCTCGGATTGGGCAGATCTGCCGCAGCTGAGAAGGGCTCCAGCGAAGCCCCACCCGATTCCTTTGCCAAGTCTTCATTCCAACTTCCATCTTCTATCTTCCACATTCCCGGATTTAAGTGAACTAACCGGGACATTTCGTTACCTAAGTAGAGGGATTGGGTCACGTTTCGTCCTTGGAAAGCGTCTATTCCTAGGACGGCCGTGGCAGGAGATCTGGGATGCCCGACCCTCGGGAAATTGAACTCATCCAACGCTGCCAGCAGGGCAGCGGGGACGCGTTCCGCGAGTTGTTCGACCGGTACCAGCGCCGCACGTACTGGATCGCCCACAATATGCTCTCCAACTACGACACGGCACAGGACATCTCGCAGGAGGCCTTCCTGCGGGTCTTCCGGAACATCGGCCGCTTCGACACGAAGAAGAACTTCTACACGTGGCTCTACCAGATCGTCGTCAACCTCTGCATCGACCACATGCGGCGCGCGTCGCACAGCCGCGCGGCCGACCTGGAAGAGGTGGGGGCGGGGATTCCCGACGGCGGCCACGACCCGGGAGAGTCCACGGGCCGGACCGAGCTGCGCGGCCGCGTCCAGGCGGCGCTCGACCGCCTGCCGCCCAAGTACAAGGCGGTCCTGACGCTCCGCGACATCCAGGGATTCAGCTGCGAGGAGATCGCCGAGATCGTCGGCGCGACCAACGCGACGGTGCGGTGGAGACTGCACCGGGCCCGCAAGCTCTTCAAGGCGGCCTGGGATGGGAAAAAGCTGGAAGCGGTCCGCGACGACGAGGGCGACGAGCTCGTCTGACCCGCCGGTTCAATTCATTTGAGAATCCCGCCCGACCGGCGCCCGACGACTTCCGTTCGATGTCTAACGCGTCCCCCCGGTCCAACGTAGAATTGGGCGATGGACAAGACCTGCCTGGAAATTCGAGACTTGCTGGCCTTGGGCGCGGATGTCGCGCCCAACGAGCGCATCGCGATCGAGTCGCACGTCTCCCTCTGCGCGGAGTGCGCGCGCGCGCTCGCCGACATGCAGGCGATGATCGGCACCCTCGCCCTCCTCCGCGAAGGCCCGATGCCCGCGGGCGCGGCCGAGCGCATCTGGCGCGGCGTCCAGCCGGCGGTGCCGGGCGCGAGGCGGCCGGCGATCCTCGCGTGGGCCGCGCGCGCGGCGGCGATCCTCGTCATCGGGCTCGCGGTGGGATACACGTCGAAGTCCATGGCGGCGCGGGCCCCCGGGTCGGGCGTCGCGGCCGAGGAGCCGTCGCTCGACGACACGCGCCCCACGATCGTCTCCGGCGTCCGCTCGAGTGGCGCGACCGACGGAGGCGGCCAGGATTCCGCGGCTTCCCTCAACCCCGGCGTCCCCATGTTCATCCTCCAGGCCTGGTCCCGGCACTACCTGCCCAGCGTCGACGAGATACTGGAATCGGACGTCGTCCGCTTCTGACATGAACTTCGTCCTGTTCTTCGCCGTATTCGGCATCCCGCAGACCGATTCGACGCTCGAGAAGATCGAGCGCGAGATCGCCGCCGTCCTCGAGAAGACGCGCCCCTCCGTCGTGCAAATCGCGGCCCGGCTCGGCGACGATGAATCCCAGTCGCGGCTCTCGTCCGGCTTCGTCGTCTCGTCGGACGGGCACATCCTGACCGACGTCGGCGGGATCCAGGCGGCGCGGGCGATCTTCGTCACCCTTCACGACGGCCGGCGTTTCGTCGCGAGCCTCAAGGCGGTCGACCGGTCGACCGCGGTGGCGCTCCTCAAGGTCAATTCGGAAGGCCTGCAGGCCGTCGAGTTCGCGGAGCCCGCCTCGATCCGGCAGGGCGCCATCGCGGTGCTCGTCTCCAACCCCGCGGGCCTGAACCAGTCGTGCTCCGTGGGCTTCGTGACGGGCCTCGACCGGACGATCGTGGTCGCGGGAATCCTCTACCCGGACATGCTGCAGACGTCCGCGGCCGTGCAGTCGGGCGACGGCGGCGGGCTCCTGGCGAACGCCCGCGGCGCGGTCGTGGGGATGATCCACTCGCGGTTCGTGCCCGACGTCGTCGAGCCGGATCGCGCGGGATTCCTGCGCGCCGTTCCGCGCACGGGTGCGGAGTTCCTCCCCGCGGGCGGACCCGCGGTCGGCTTCGCCACGCCGGCGACGACGCTCCGATTCGTCACCGACCGCCTCATCAAGTCGGGAAGGGTCCAGCGGGGCTGGGTGGGACTCGGGCTCCGCCGGACCGCGCAGGCGACGCAGGTGGTCGAGATCGCCCAGAACGGGCCCGCGTGGAAGGCGGGGATCCGGCCCGGCGACGCCGTGATCGAATTCGACGGGCAGGCCGCGACGGACCTGCCGGCGCTCCGCCGTCGCGTCATCGAGATGTCCGCCTCGAAGACGGTGCGCGTCCGCGTCCAGCGCGGGACCGGGGTGACCGACTTCGACGTGACGATCGCCTGGGAGCCCGAGCCATGAGCCGGGGAATCTCCGCGCTGTCGCTCGCGGCCCTCCTGGCCGTGGGGGTGGCGGGGGGCATCGGCCTGGCGGCGCGGCTCGAACGGTCCGGCGACACGTCCCCCGCGAATCTCGATTCCGCGCTCACCCTGCAATCGGCGTTCAACCGCGCGGCGACCCTCGCCACGAAGGCGGTCGTCCACATCACGCTCAACGACGGCTTCAGCACGGACAACGTCGGATCCGGCGTGATCGTCTCGGCGCAGGGGCACATCGTCACGAACTACCACGTGATCCGGCCCACGGGCGGGGGCTCGTGCCTCGTCCGGTTCGTGGACGGCTCCGAGTTCGAGGCGACCGTCCGGGGGGTCGACGAGGAATCCGACATTGCGGTGCTGAAGATCGAACCCGGGTCCAGGATCCTGCATCCGGTCGTGTTCGCGGACTCGGACAAGGCGCGGGTGGGGGACATCGTCTTCGCGGTCGGGAGCCCGTTCGGGTACACGCACACCGTGACGTCGGGCATCGTGAGCGCGAAACACCGCCGGATTGAAGACGGCGCGCCCTACGAGGACTATTTGCAGACGGACGCGGCGATCAATCCCGGGAATTCGGGCGGGGCGCTGGTGAATCTCCGGGGCGAGCTGGTGGGGCTGAACTCCGCGATCGTGTCGGGAAGCCGGACGAATGACGGCGTCGGACTCGCCATCGCCTCCAACCTGGTCAACTGGGTCCAGGGGCGGCTCATCCGGGACGGGATCGTCACGCGCGGATTCCTCGGGATCATCCGATCGGATGTCGACTTCAAGGGGCTGAGGAAGACGGAGCAACAGAACCGGAAGGTGTGCCCCAATCCGATCCTGCCCGGGGTCACGACCACCGAGGATCTGGTCAGGCGCCTCGGGCTCTCCGAGCCTTCGGGAGCGCTCGTGGTCTACGTGATCAAGGGCATGCCGGCCCACGCGGCGGGCCTGAAGGTGCAGGACGTGATCACGGAGCTCGAAGGCCGGCCCATCCGGTCGGCCTCCGAACTGAGCCTCCGGATCATGGAGCTGGAGCCCGGGACGAAGGTGACGCTGAAGTTCGTGCGCGACGGGCAGCCGCAGAAGGCGACGGTGACGCTTGAGGGGCGCGACCCGTTCTCCATCCAGCCGAGAATGCGGCGCTGATTCCTGGTGTCGCATCAAGATTGATTCCCGCGGTTCTCACCCGGCCGGTTCGGATGCGACACCTGTTGGAGGTTGGAAGTCCTGAGTCCTGAGTTCTGAGTCCTGAGTTCGTTCAGAGTGCTTCGTTCACCGTCCACTCCGAACCCGGAACTTCGAACGAACGCTGAACACAGCACTCAGAACGTTGAACTTCCAGTCGGACTTCTCGAACTGCGGGTCCACAGGGTACGTCTCAACCGTCGGAATCAACTTTGACGCAACACTAGAATGGGAACAGGATCCCCTTGTCCCTCAGCTTTTCAAATCTCCGCGCCACGAACTCGTGAAGCTGGGCGGGGCGCCTCCCGCCGCGACGCCACTTGCCGGTCGGCCGCAGGATTCCCAGGAGCTCGATCTTGCGGCGGAAGTTCCGCTTGTCGAGCTTCCTCCCCAGGATCGCCTCGTAGACCTCCTGGAGTTCCGAGAGCGTGAACGACTTGGGCAGGAACTGGAAGCCCACCGTCGTGTAGTCGAGCTTGTACTTCAGCCGCTCCAGCGCGTACTCCAGGATCGTCTCGTGGTCGAACGCGAGCGGCGGGAGGGCGTTCATCGGGAACCACTTCGCCTCGGCCGCGTCGGTGCCGGCCTCGACCG
>DASRJF010000298.1:0-3388 GCA_035649615.1 Planctomycetota bacterium
TTTCGTACCGTTCGCTTAGCGAGTTTCAATCTCAACTCTATATCTGCAAAGACCGACGGTTTCTGTCCCCCAGGGACTTTGATGAACTCTATGAGATGGCGCGGGAAGCCAAGTCGAAGGTGGGCGCCTTCATCCGCTACCTGAAGGCACACCCTCGCGGCAAGAGGAGCGGCCCTCCCAAGGAACTCCGAACTACGAACGAACGCCGAACTCCGAACTCTGAACCCAGAACCCCCTAGGTCCTCTCAGGCCCGGGCTTGGCGCTTAAGGCTTAGAGCTTAAAGCTTTACGCGTCCTTGTGACTTCGCGCGGCTGATCCTAAAATGATCCGTTCGCGATTATGCAACGTCATAAGACCCGCGAGGTCCGTTGCGGGAAGCTCGTCATAGGCGGGAACCACCCCATCTGGGTCCAGTCCCTGACGACGACCAAGACGTCGGACCTCGACAAGACGAAGGCCGAGATCCGCTCGATGCTCGACGCGGGGTGCGAGATCGTCCGCGTCGCGGTCTTCGACCAGGCGGACGCCCAGGCCCTCGGCGCCGTCAAGAAGCTCCTCGGCGATGTTCCCCTCGTCAGCGACATCCACTTCAACTACAAGTTCGCCCTCACCGCCATCGAGCAGGGCGTCGACAAGGTGCGGCTGAATCCCGGCAACATCTCCGGCCTTTCCGGCGAGTTCGGGAGCGTGGGCCGCGAGCGGGTCAAGATCGTCGCCGAGGCCGCGAAAAAGAAGGGCCTGTGCATGCGGGTCGGCGTCAACTCCGGCTCCGTGGAGAAGGACCTCCTCGAAAAGCACGGCTATCCGAAGCCCGAGTGCATGGTCGAGAGCGCTCACCGCCACGTCGAGTGGCTCGAGGAGTGCGGATTCCGCGACATCGTCGTCTCGATCAAGTCGACCAACACCCAGTGGATGATCGACTGCTACCGCCGGTGGGCGGGGGAATCCGACGTGCCGACGCACCTCGGGGTCACGGAGGCGGGCCTGCCCGGGTACGGGACGATCAAGAGCTCCATCGGCATCGGATCGCTGCTGTGCGACGGGATCGGCGACACGATCCGCGTCTCGCTCACCGGGGATAAAGCCCTCGAGATGCATGCCGGATTCGACATCCTGATGGCCAGCGGGCGCCGCGTGAAGAAACCGGAGATCGTCGCGTGCCCCTCGTGCGGCCGCGCCAACGTCGAGCACGAGGGAGTCGTGCGGGAACTCCAGAAGCGGATCTCCGACGTGAAGGTCCCGATCCGCGTCTCGATCCTGGCCTGCGCGGTCAACGGACCCGGCGAGGCGGCCGAGGCGGATATCGGGGCGGCGGGGGAGGGCGGCCAGTGGCAGCTCTTCAAGAAAGGCGTCGCCCTGCGGCGGGTCAAGGAGGCGGAAGTCGTCTCCGAACTCGAAAAAGAGGTCCGCGCCCTCGCGGCTGAAATGAACGGCGGTTCCCACCCATGACCGAGACGCTGCAACCCACCGCGCCGCAGCGGACGTGGCTCGCCACGACGGTGCGCTACGGCAAGATGGCCTACACCGCCACGTTCAAGACCGACCGCGCCGACCTGCGGAAGCTCGACAAGGCCATCGTGCGCACCGACCGCGGCCGCGAAATCGGGACGGTCCTCACGGCGCCCACGGCCATCCCCGAGGGACGGCCGACGGAGAGCCTGTGGGACGTCGTGCGGAAGGCCTCGGCCGACGACGTGAACAACGCGATGCGCGTCGATTCCGAGCACCGCGTCCGGGAGCTCGACGCGACGAAGCAGGGGGTGAAGCGGCTCAACCTCCCGATGAAGATCGTCGACGTGGACCACATCTTCGGCGGCGAGCGCGTGGTCATCTACTTCATGAGCGAAGTCCGCGTCGACTTCCGCGAGCTCGTCCGCAACCTCGCGCACGAGTTCCGGACGCGCATCGAGCTGCGCCAGATCGGCGCGCGCGACCAGGCGCGGCTCGTCGGCGACGTGGGCCACTGCGGGCTCGACCTCTGCTGCCGCTCGCACCTCAAGGAGCTGGGCGGGATCACGATGGACATGGCCAAGGTGCAGAAGCACACGGCCGACCCGTCGAAGATCACGGGCCGCTGCGGCAAGCTCCTGTGCTGCCTGCGGTACGAGTACACGGCGTACGTCGAGGCGCGCGAGGTCCTGCCGCCCCGCGGGACGAAGATCGTGTCCTCGAAGGGCAACGGCATCGTCATCGACCAGAACATGCTCCTCCGCGAAGTCACGATCGTGAAAGAAGGGACGGAGGACCGCCAGATCGTAAAGCTCGAGGAGATCCAGGGGATGCCGAAGAGCGCCCCGGGGTGCACGGGGTGCGAGGTCGGCGCCTCGAGGGCCGAGCCCGCCGCGGAAAGCCCGGCGACGGTCCGCGTCCAGGTCGTCGCGGACTCCGGCGCTCCGGAGCCCGCCGCGCCGGAATTCAGGAAGGTGGGCCGTCTCGACGATCTCCCCGAGGGCCGGGGAAGGCAGGTCGATCTCGAGGGCGCGTCGTGCGCGGTGTACAACGTGGGCGGAACGGTCCACGCGACCGAGAACCGGTGTCCCCACTCGGGCGGGCCCTTGGGCGAGGGCGAACTGGAAGGGTCCATCGTCACGTGCCCGCTCCACCAGTGGCGGTTCGACGTGACCACGGGCCAGTGCCAGCACCTGCCCCCCATCAAGTTGAAGCGTTACGAAGTCAAGGTTGAGAACGGCGAGATTTGGGTGAAGATCTGACCGGTTGACAGTTGACTGTTGACCGTTGACGGTAGATCAGCCCGATTACGATTTGCGGAGAGAGGAATTCTTCAAAGTTTTCCAAGGGGATCCAGCTCGGACGCAAGAACGACGGATTCACCGGGGTCCGTCAACTGTCGACGGTCAACCGTCAACAGGTTCCTGCCGGTTGATTGCGGGATCGTGTGACCGCTGATAACATGGTTCAGACATGAGCTTGATCGAAGGAAAATTCGGCAAGAACCTCCTGATCACGAGCGTGGACCAGGTGGTGAACTGGTCGCGCGCGTCGAGCCTGTGGCCGATGCTCTTCGGCATCGCCTGTTGCGCCATCGAGATGATGGCGACGGCCGCTTCACGGTACGACTGGGACCGGCTGGGCCTCATCCCGCGCGCCACGCCGCGCCAGTCCGACCTCATGATCGTCGCCGGCACCGTCAACGCGAAGATGGCGCAGGTCGTCCGCAAGCTCTACGACCAGATGCCCGAGCCGCGCTATGTGATCGCGATGGGCGCGTGCACGGTCGGCGGCGGACCGTACTTCAAGTGGGGGTACAGCGTCGTGAAGGGCGTCGACAAGGTCGTGCCCGTCGACGTCTACGTGCCCGGCTGCCCGCCGCGGCCCGAGGCGCTCCTCGACGGCATCGTGAAGCTCCAGGAGAAGATCCGCCGGCAG